>NZ_CAXAQH010000013.1:0-145302 GCF_963970905.1 Pseudomonas sp. EL_65y_Pfl2_R96
TCCTGGGAATGGATCTGCGCGTGTCGAAGTCAGGACAAAAGGATGGTCGTCGGAGTCTGACCAAGCGAGGTGACCCGGAAGCCCGCCGGCTTTTGCACAATGCAGCCATGTCGGCCAGCCGTACGCCCGCCTGGAAAGGCTTTTACGAAGAGCAAAGAGCTCGAGGCTTCAGCACCACTCAGGCGCTGGTGATACTGGCTCGCAAGCTTGCTCGGATCGTATTCGCTCTGCTGAAAGGGCAGAGCGAATACCAACCAAAAGCCGGTTGAGGGCTTCCCCTCAACCATAGAATCTCCCACATGGGTTCGGTCAGCCACAAAAGATGGGCTTGGCACAAATCCTGTGGGAGCGGGCTTGCCCGCGATTGGATCTTGCGGTCAACGAAGAGCTAAAGGGTGTTTAACCCTCATCCCCCTCATCATCATCCCCACCATCTACCTTCATCCCCAATTCCTTGATCTTGCGCGTCAAGGTATTACGGCCCCAGCCCAGCAACACGGCGGCGTCGCGGCGGCGGCCGGCGGTGTGTTTGAGGGCGGTTTCGATCATGATCCGCTCGAAAGCCGGCACGGCGCTGTCGAGCAGGCTCGACTGACCGCGCGCCAACGCCTGATCGGCCCACTGACGTAGCGCTTGCTCCCAGTTGGTCACCGGTGCCGAATCCTGCGGCAGGCTCAGCAGCTCGGGTGGCAGGTCGCTGATGTGCACTTCGCGACCCGAAGCCATTACGGTGATCCAGCGGCAGGTGTTCTCCAACTGACGCACGTTGCCCGGCCACGGCAGGTTTTTCAGGTATTCCTCGGTTTCGCTTTTCAGCAGCTTCGGTTCCACCGCCAGTTCTTGCGCGGCGCGGCTGAGGAAGTGCTTGGCCAGGGTCGGGATGTCTTCGCGACGGTCAGACATCCGTGGAATGTGGATGCGGATCACGTTGAGGCGGTGGAACAAGTCCTCACGGAATTTTCCGGCATGGACCAGGGTTTCCAGGTTCTGGTGAGTCGCTGCGATGATGCGCACATCGACTTTCACCGGCGTATGACCGCCGACGCGGTAAAACTCACCGTCCGCCAGTACCCGCAGCAAGCGCGTCTGAGTATCCGCCGGCATGTCGCCGATTTCATCGAGGAACAGCGTGCCGCCGTCGGCCTGTTCAAAACGCCCGCGACGCAGGTTGGCCGCGCCGGTGAACGCGCCTTTCTCATGGCCGAACAGCTCGGACTCCATCAGATCCTTGGGGATCGCTGCCATGTTCAACGCAATGAACGGCGACGCCGCCCGTGGGCTGTGGCGGTGCAGGGCGTGGGCTACCAGTTCTTTACCGGTACCGGATTCGCCGTTGATCAGCACGGTGATGTTGGAGTGACTCAAACGCCCGATAGCGCGAAACACTTCCTGCATCGCCGGCGCTTCGCCGATGATTTCCGGGGTGCGGGTCAGCGTCGGGACGACTTCCAGGCCTTGCTGTTCCTGAGCGTGCTGGTTGGCGCGCTTGACCAGCGACACAGCCTCGTCGACATCGAACGGCTTGGGCAGATATTCGAATGCGCCGCCCTGATAGGACGCGACAGCGCTATCCAGGTCAGAGTGGGCAGTCATGATGATGACCGGCAGCCGTGGGTGTTGTTCGCGAATCCGCGCCAGAAGGTCCAGACCGCTGGCACCCGGCATGCGGATGTCGGAGATGATCACGTCCGGCTGCTGGCGCGCCAGGCGGCTCATCACGCCATCGGCGCTGTCGAAGCTTTGCGTGGTCATGCCTTCCTGCTGCAAGGCTTTTTCCAGGACCCAACGGATAGAACGGTCGTCATCGACGATCCACACGGTTTCACTACGGCTCATGTCGATGTGGCTCCTTGTTCCAGTGGCAGAAAGATCGAGAACGTGGTGTGGCCTGGATGGCTGTCACATTCGATCAGGCCCTGGTGCTGGCTGATGATGTTCTGGGTAATGGCCAGGCCCAGCCCGGTACCGTCCGGGCGGCCGCTGACCATGGGGAAGAAGATGGTTTCCTGCAGCTCGGCGGGGATCCCCGGGCCGTTGTCGATGATTTCGATCTTGGTCACCAGGCGATGGCGCACATGGCCGATGGTGAACTGGCGCATGGCGCGGGTGCGCAGGCTGATGCGGCCAAGGCGCAGCTCGTTTTGGCTGCTGATGGCCTGCATCGCGTTGCGCACAATGTTCAGCACCGCCTGAATCATTTGTTCGCGGTCGATCAACACGTCGGGAATGCTTGGGTCGTAGTCGCGCACCAAAGTGATGCAGCCCTGGCTTTCGGCCTCCACCAGATGACAAACGCGTTCCAGAACTTCGTGGACGTTGCACATCGCCAGTGACGGCAACTTATTGGAACCGAGCATGCGATCCACCAGATTGCGCAGGCGGTCGGCCTCTTCAATGATCACGTTGGTGTAATCGCGCAGGCTTTCTTCCGGCAATTCACGGGCGAGCAACTGAGCTGCGCCGCGAATCCCTCCGAGAGGGTTCTTGATCTCGTGAGCGAGGCCGCGCACCAGCATCTTGCTGGTTTCCTGCTTCGACAGCTGCGCCTCTTCCTTGGTGATTCGCAGCAAGCGGTCACGAGGGTGAACCTCCAGCAGCAGCATCGTGTCGCCATTGCTCAGGATCGGCGTCACCGCGTAATCGACGGTCAGGGTCTGGCCGGTGAGGGCGGTGAGCATCGCTTCGCGCTTGGTGAACGGATGCGCCTGCTCGACCGCCTGGCGCAGGGAGTTCAGCGCTTCTGTGGATTCGGTGAACAACTCACTGATGAACTGCCCATGGCTTCGCTGGCCGCTGATGGCCAAGAGCATCTCCGCCGCGGGGTTCATGTACTCGAGGCGCAGTTCGGCGTCGAGCAAAATGGTTGCGGTGGTCAGGTTGTCGAGTAGCAAGCGGTGTAGTGCGTCGCTAATGGTCATCAGGACCTCTTTTGGAGCAGGGCATGCGCGTGGATAACGCGCTGATACGAGGAAAATGCAAAAACCAAACCAAGGCTCCGAAAAGAAGCGTTTAGAGCCTGAAATAGGCGTTTTACGCTCGTTTGCGTGGCGCTCTGCCAGTTTTTGCACGTGCTTTCGAACCAAAATGGGTTGAAGGCATGAGTGCGGTGCGGATATTTGCACCAATATAGTGCGTGAGCCTGAACGAAGTTAAAAGAAGCTCTTTTCTTCTTCGGGTTTGTCTTTGAGAGGGCATTCCGGCCGTTGGCCGTAGTCGGTGAGCACGCAGGGTTTGGCCTGGCGTTTCTGTGCCAGGGAAATGCGCAGCATGTGGAACGGTTGATTGGCCGTGCGTTCGACGATACGGCCCTGTTCGTCGAGGATTTCCACCGACAGGTTATGGGTGCCACGGTCGATGTTGCTCAGGGCGAACACCGGGCTCGGACCGGGTTCGGCGGTGGGCTGGCCGTCCAGCAGCAAACGGTAACGATGGCCCCGTTGCAGGGCGGGTTCGCTGGTAACGCTGGCGATCAGTTCACCGGCATTGCTACGGATCGTGGCATCCGGCTCTGGCACCAGCACACGGAGCATGTCGTAATGAAACAGTGGTTTGGCCGGGTTCTGTTTCGCGGCGGTCATGGGCACCGCGCCGCTCGGGTTGGCCGACATTCGATTGCTCGTTGCCAGTGGCACACGCTTGGCGTTACGGGTGCCCGGTTGATCGGTGAAGACCCGATTGCCCTGGGCGTCGATGTAGGTGAAGACCTCGGCTATTGCCGGCAGGCTGATCAGGCACGCGGCCAACAACCAGGCCCTCAAGGCTTATGCACCCGTTGTACGGTGAGAGTCACGGTGGGGCTCTGCTGTACGACGTTTTGCCCATCGATCACCTGAACCGCAAAGCGGTGTTCGCCGCGGTCGATGTTCACCAATTGCAGAATCGGTACGTTGCTCGGCTGGCCGTAGGGTTGATCGTCCAGTAACAGCCTCAATCGGTGAGAGCCTTGCAGGCGCGGATTGATCAATACGCTGACGGTGAACGTGCCGTTGTTGGCGCGCAAGGCTTCTTCGGTGGGCAGGCCAGTCAGCTCCAACACTTGATAGGCGCTGTGGGGCTGGTCGCGGCTACTGGCTTGTACAGGTGCTACCGGCTCGCTTGGCGACTGACGCTCGACACTGTTGAGCGGTGGCAATTCGACCGGTTGAGCTTTAACGCCATCGGGCGGTTGATTGCTGTAGGCAGTGTTGCCGTTGGCATCGGTGTACTTATAGATCTGCGCGGCGGCGGGCAGGGCGATCAGTACGAGCAGGCATAACAACAATGAGCGCATTGCAGGCTTCCATTGGCCGTTGGGCAAGTGTCCGGCCCTGTTCCGTTCATGGCGACTAAGCGCTGAGCATAGAGCACATCAGCGCATGTCGGCAGGCCGGCTCAGCGGCTGGTGCTGCACAACTCAGCGGTGGCGCGCACCTTGGCGAGTTCGCGCAGCGACACTTGGGCGCCGGTTTTATTGGCCTTGGCCAGCCAGGAGGGGCACTGCGGGTCGTTGCGATAAGGGCTGAAGTCGGCCAGTTGTTGCAGCAGGCGTTTTTGTAACCGATCAAGTTGTGGGCGGATCTGCCCGACGAGATCGGGGCGAGGGGCGTCGGGTGCCTTGCCTTGGGCATGCCAGTCAGACAGGTGCGCGTACTGCACCAGTTTATTGGCCTCGATCTGCGCCGAGAAAAATTGCTCGACAGCTTCGTTGCTCAATTTATAGGCAGGTGCCAGGGTGACGGCACCGGCAATTACCTCGCGCTCGCGCTGACGGTCTTCGACCGGTTTGCCGCTGTCCCATTTGCTCAACGCGACCTGATCGGCAATCGCCAGGCGCTCCTCGATGGTGCCAAGTAATGGGGCGAGGGCGGCAGGTGCCGAGCCGGCAAAAGCGCTGTTGGTCAGTAAGGCAGTGAGCAAGGCAAGGCATGGGCGTAGGCGCATGGGGGATCTCGGCTTTATCGGATGAAGGGCATGATGCACGCAACCGGGTATCCGATGACAGACGTTCGCCCACAAAAAAGGCCTCCCGAAGGAGGCCTCTCTTTTGTCACGCCGCGTACCGCGGCGCTACCGGATCAGCAGCTGTAGTACAGCTCATATTCCAGTGGGTGTACGAAGGTGCGAACCTTGATTTCTTCTTCGCTTTTCAGGGCGATGTAAGCGTCGATGAAGTCGTCGCTGAAAACGCCGCCTTTGGTCAGGAACGCACGACCTTTGTCCAGCTCTTCCAGGGCTTCTTTCAGGCTGCCGCAAACTTGTGGGATCTCTTTCGCCTCTTCAGGCGGCAGGTCGTACAGGTTTTTGTCAGCCGCGTCGCCTGGGTGGATCTTGTTCTGGATGCCGTCCAGGCCAGCCATCAGCAGTGCAGCGAAGCCCAGGTACGGGTTGGCTGCCGGATCCGGGAAGCGGGCTTCGATACGGCGAGCGCGAGGGCTGGACACGTAAGGAATACGGATCGAAGCGGAACGGTTGCGAGCCGAGTAGGCCAGCATCACTGGAGCTTCGAAACCTGGGACCAGACGCTTGTAGGAGTTGGTCGAAGGGTTGGTGAAGCCGTTCAGGGCCTTACCGTGCTTGATGATGCCGCCGATGAAGTACAGAGCGGTATCGGACAGGCCGGCATAGCCTTCGCCAGCGAAGGTGTTCTTGCCATCTTTGGCGATGGACAGGTGAACGTGCATACCCGAGCCGTTGTCGCCGTACAGAGGCTTGGGCATGAAGGTCGCGGTGCGGCCGTAGGCGTCAGCAACGTTGTGTACGCAGTACTTCAGGGTCTGAACTTCGTCAGCCTTGGCAACCAGAGTGTTGAACTTCACGCCGATTTCGTTCTGACCGGCAGTCGCCACTTCGTGGTGGTGAACTTCGATGGTCAGGCCCATTTCTTCCATGGCGTTGCACATGGAGGTACGGATTTCGTGGTCGTGATCGAACGGCGGAACAGGGAAGTAGCCGCCTTTGACGCCTGGACGGTGGCCTTTGTTGCCGCCTTCCACGTCCTGGTCGGACATCCACGAACCTTGTTCGGAGTAGATTTTGAACATCGAGCCGGAGATGTCGGACTTGAACTTCACTTCGTCGAAGATGAAGAACTCAGGCTCCGGGCCCACAAATACGGTGTCGCCAATACCGGTCGACTTCAGGTATTCCTCGGCACGCTTGGCGATCGCACGTGGGTCACGGTCGTAGCCTTGCATGGTCGAAGGTTCGATCACGTCGCAAACCAGGATCAGGGTCGGCTCTTCGGTGAACGGGTCGAGAACGGCAGTGCTGTCGTCCGGCATCAGGATCATGTCGGAAGCTTCGATGCCTTTCCAGCCTGCGATGGAGGAACCGTCGAACATTTTGCCTTCTTCGAAGAAAGCTTCATCCAGCGCATCGCGAGCCGGCATGGTCACGTGGTGCTGAGTGCCTTTGGTGTCCGTGAAGCGCAGATCAATCCACTTGACGTCATGATCTTTGATGAGTTGAACCGACTTCGACATAGTGTCCTCCGGGTGGCTTCGGGCTTAGTAATGGATGCCCTTAGAATGTGGGTGATGCCGGCGCGAATACTCTGCCATGGCAACCTGCCTCACAAGGGAGCAAATTGCATGCCAGTGCCCCACCATGGGTTTTTTGCCCCTATATCGCGCTTATAACGGTGCAAGGCGCCAGAAAGCGCAAAATATCGCCCTGTAATGTAGCGTCTAACTCCGTAAATGACCTGTTTTGGTGCGCGCAAAACCTTCTGCACATTAACTGGTTAAACCTTGAGCAATTTCCGCTATAATCCGCGCCCCCCTTTTTCGGCTGGCCCTGCGCGCGTTGTTTTCATGAAACTAATCGTAAAAGTCTTCCCCGAGATCACCATCAAGAGCCGCCCGGTACGGATGCGTTTCATCCGCCAGTTGGCCAAAAACATCCGCACCGTGCTCCGCGATCTGGACCCGGCCGTGGTGGTGAACGGTGTGTGGGACAATCTCGAGCTGGAAACCCGCGTCAGCGACCCGAAAGCCCTGAAGGAGATGACTGAGCGCCTGAGCTGCATGCCGGGCATCGCGCATTTCCTGCAGGTGGATGAATACCCGTTGGGCGACTTCGACGACATCGTCGAGAAGTGCAAGCTGCACTTCGGCGATGCGCTGGCCGGGAAGATTTTTTCGGTGCGCTGCAAGCGCGCCGGCAAGCACGAATTCAGCTCCATGGACGTGGAGAAATACGTCGGCAGCCAGTTGCGTCGTCAGTGCGGCGCCGCCGGAATCTCCCTGAAAGAGCCTGAAATCGAAGTTCGCATCGAAATTCGCGACAAACGGTTGTTCGTGATCCACAGCCAGCACAACAGCATCGGTGGTTATCCGCTGGGTGCCCTGGAGCAGACACTTGTGCTGATGTCCGGCGGCTTCGATTCCACCGTCGCCGCCTACCAGATCATGCGCCGCGGGCTGATGAGCCATTTCTGCTTCTTCAATCTGGGCGGACGTGCCCACGAACTGGGCGTGATGGAAGTCGCGCACTTCATCTGGAAGAAGTACGGCAGCTCCCAACGCGTGTTATTTGTCAGTGTGCCGTTCGAGGAAGTACTGGGAGAAATTCTCGGGAAAGTCGATAACAGTCATATGGGTGTAGTTTTGAAGCGTATGATGTTGCGCGCTGCTTCCCGTATTGCCGATCGGCTGGACATCGAAGCGCTGGTCACCGGCGAAGCGATTTCCCAGGTGTCGAGCCAGACACTGCCGAACCTGTCCGTGATCGACTGTGTGACCGACAAGCTGGTGTTGCGTCCGCTGATCGCCAGTCACAAGCAGGACATCATCGACCTGGCCAACGAAATCGGCACCGCCGACTTTGCCAAGCACATGCCGGAATACTGCGGGGTCATCTCGGTGAACCCCAAGACACACGCCAAGCGTCCGCGCGTGGAGCATGAAGAGAAAGAATTCGACATGGCGGTGCTCGAGCGTGCGCTCGAGAACGCCAAGCTGGTGCCGATCGATCGCGTGATCGACGAATTGGGCCAGGACTTGCAGATTGAAGAAGTCAGCGAAGCGCTGGCGGGCCAGATCATCATTGACATCCGTCACCCGGATGCCGCCGAAGACGACCCGCTGGTGCTTGCTGGCATCGAGGTACAAGCGATGCCGTTTTATGCACTGAACGCTCGTTTCAAGGAACTGGACCCTACTCGCCAGTACCTGCTGTATTGCGACAAAGGCGTGATGAGTCGCCTGCATGCTCACCATTTGCTCAGTGAGGGGCATGCCAATGTGCGCGTTTATCGACCGAGCTAAGAGCCCGGGGCTGTTTGCCTGTGGCCTGCGTCACCGGCCCCCCGACTCTGCCGTCAAGCTGTAACGGCAAGGCCTGACTCTACTGTAAATCGCTGCCAAGACTTGTCAGCACACCGAATCCTCTGATCGAGATACACAAGTGATCGAAAATCTACGCAACATCGCCATCATTGCTCACGTTGACCATGGTAAAACCACCCTGGTAGACAAACTCTTGCGTCAATCCGGCACCCTGGAGCGCAACGAGCTCAACGACGAGCGCGTGATGGACTCCAACGACCAGGAGAAAGAGCGCGGTATTACCATTCTGGCGAAAAACACCGCCATCAACTGGAACGGCTACCACATCAACATCGTGGACACCCCGGGCCACGCCGACTTCGGCGGCGAAGTTGAACGCGTTATGTCGATGGTCGACTCCGTTCTGCTGCTGGTTGACGCTCAAGACGGCCCTATGCCGCAAACCCGTTTCGTGACCAAGAAGGCTTTCGAAGCCGGCCTGCGTCCAATCGTGGTGATCAACAAGGTTGACCGTCCAGGCGCGCGTCCGGACTGGGTTCTGGACCAGATCTTCGACCTGTTCGACAACCTGGGTGCCACCGAAGAACAGCTGGACTTCAAAGTCGTCTACGCCTCGGCCCTGAACGGTATTGCCGGTCTGGACCACACCGACATGGCTGAAGACATGACCCCGCTGTACCAGTCGATCGTCGACAACGTTCCAGCTCCGGCTGTTGACCGTGACGGTCCGTTCCAGATGCAGATCTCCGCTCTGGACTACAACAGCTTCCTGGGTGTTATCGGTGTTGGCCGTATCGCTCGTGGCCGCATCAAGCCGAACACTCCGGTTGTCGCTATCGACGCCGACGGCAAAAAACGCAACGGTCGTATCCTGAAGCTGATGGGTCACCACGGTCTGCACCGTATCGACGTTGAAGAAGCAGCTGCCGGCGACATCGTCTGCATCAGCGGCTTCGAGCAACTGTTCATCTCCGACACGCTGTGCGACCCACTGAACGTTGAAGCGATGAAGCCGTTGACCGTCGACGAGCCAACCGTTTCCATGACCTTCCAGGTAAACGACTCGCCTTTCTGCGGTAAAGAAGGCAAGTTCGTGACCAGCCGTAACATCAAGGAACGTCTGGACAAAGAGCTGCTGTACAACGTTGCTCTGCGTGTTGAAGAAGGCGACTCGGCTGACAAGTTCAAAGTCTCCGGCCGTGGTGAGCTGCACCTCTCGGTACTGATCGAAACCATGCGTCGCGAAGGCTTCGAAATGGGTGTTGGTCGTCCGGAAGTGATCATCCGCATGGTTGACGGCGTCAAGCACGAACCGTACGAAAACGTGACCATCGACCTGCCGGAAGAATCCCAGGGCGCGATCATGGAGCAAATGGGCCTGCGTAAAGGCGACCTGACCAACATGGTTCCGGATGGCAAGGGCCGTGTGCGCCTTGAGTACAACATCCCGGCACGTGGCCTGATCGGTTTCCGTAACGAGTTCCTGACCCTCACTTCCGGTGGCGGCATCCTGACCTCGATCTTCGACCGTTACGACGTGATGAAGTCCGGCGACATGTCCGGCCGTCAGAACGGTGTACTGGTGTCGGTAGCGACCGGTAAGGCACTGACTTACTCGCTGGAAACCCTGCAGGCGCGTGGCAAGCTGTTCGTAGAACACGGCCAGGACATCTATGAAGGTCAAATCGTTGGTCTGAACAGCCGCGACAACGACCTGGGTGTTAACCCGACTAAAGGCAAGAAGCTCGACAACATGCGTGCTTCGGGTAAAGACGAAACCATCGCTCTGGTTCCGCCTGTCAAGTTCACTCTGGAGCAAGCTCTGGAGTTCGTACAGGAAGACGAGCTGTGTGAAGTCACTCCTAAGTCCATCCGTCTTCGCAAGAAGATCCTGGGCGAAAGCGAGCGTACCCGCGCTGCCAAGAAAAGCGGTAACTGAGTTTCGACTTAGTTAGCAGCTAAAAAAACGCCCCCGACCGCAAGGTCGGGGGCGTTTTTGTTTGTCTGGGTTTTTTTGCGGTGTCAGTTCGGGCCCCATCGCGGGCAAGCCCGCTCCCACAGGGATTTGTGGTGTTCACATAATCTGTGTTCAGCGCCGAACCCTGTGGGAGCGGGCTTGCCCGCGATGAGGCCCCGTCAGACAGCGGGATTCTGGATCAGAACTTGTCCAGCGTCCGCGGATTGTTCTCGCGCACCACTTCTTTGGGCTTGTACGCGCAATACCCCGGCCGCGGTCCGATCTTCGGGTGGTTGCGGCAGGTGTCCGGGCGCTTATCATAAATAGTGCACAGACGGCTTTTACGATCCAGGTAGAGGCAATCGTTGTTGCTCATGCGCTGGAGGGTGAAGATCTCGGACTTCTGGTTATAGCGCTCGACGATCCCTTCCTTTTGCAAACGCTTGGCGATGTTCTTCGGCGGGTCGCCACGCTCGAATTCGTCGACGATGCCGATACGGATCAGATCCTTGATCTTGACCTCGACCGGCAAGGTGCAGCAGCTGGACACGCAGGCGCCGCACATCGGGGCAGAGTACTTGGCCCAGGTATCGAGGCGATCGATCTCCGCGGCGGCAATCAGGTTGGGCTTCATCATCGGTTGTTACCAGCGTGTGCATCAGGGCGCGCGATCATACCGGGACTGGTGGATTTTTGAACAACCTTTCGCCAGATTTTTTTTGCTTGTCGCAAAATAGGCACTGTGTCCGGCACGGCCCCTGCATTGTTTCAGGCACGCGATAACCTAATGTCGATCTATCTCGCACTAACAGGGAAAACTGCCGAACCAGAGTCTCTAAGGTCTGTCAGACCGACTAGGCTCAGACAACTTCACGCTCGCTCGAGGTCCTATCGATGACTCAAGAACCACTTGTTCGCGAAGCAGAGGTGGCCGCATTCCGCGACGCCGTCTTGACCAAGCTCACCTACGCGGTGGGCAAAGACCCGGATCACGCCTTCGACCACGACTGGTTCGAAGCCATTGCCCTGGCGGCGCGCGATCACATGGTCGAGCACTGGATGGACCACACCCGGCAGATTTACCGCAAAGGCCAGAAACGGGTCTATTACCTCTCCCTTGAATTCCTCATCGGCCGCTTGCTCTACGACAGCCTGAGCAACCTCGGCCTGCTCGATGTGGCCCGCGAGGCCATGACCGAACTCGGCGTCGACATGGAACGCATCCGTCTGCTGGAACCCGATGCGGCACTGGGTAACGGAGGCCTCGGGCGTCTGGCGGCGTGCTTCATGGAAAGCATGTCGACCCTGGGCATCGCCGGCCATGGTTACGGCATTCGTTACGAACACGGTTTGTTCCGCCAGGCCATCGTCGATGGTTGGCAGCAGGAGCAGACCGAACACTGGCTGGATTTCGGCAACCCCTGGGAGTTCGAACGGCCGGAGGTCGCCTACCCGATCGGCTTCGGCGGCAGTGTTGAAACCGTGACCGATGAAAGCGGCAAGTCCAGGCAAGTCTGGTCCCCGGCGGAAACCGTGCGGGCCATTGCCTATGACACCCCGGTGGTCGGTTGGAAAGGTGCGAGTGTCAACACGCTGCGGCTGTGGCGTGCCCGGGCCATGGAAGAGTTGCACCTGGAACGCTTCAACGCTGGCGACCACCTGGGCGCGGTAGCTGAAGTGGCCCGGGCCGAAAGTATCTCCCGGGTGCTCTACCCGGCGGACAGCACCGAGGCCGGCCAGGAACTGCGTTTGCGCCAGGAATACTTCTTCGTCGCCGCGTCCCTGCAGGATTTGCTGCGTCGCCATCGCAACATGCACACCTCGGTGCTGACCCTGGGTGATCACGCGGCCATTCAACTGAACGACACCCATCCCTCGATTGCCGTGGCCGAGCTGATGCGTCAGTTGGTCGACGTCTATGACGTGGCGTGGGATGCGGCGTGGCAGGTCACCGTCGACACGCTGTCGTACACCAACCACACGCTGTTGCCGGAAGCGCTGGAGACCTGGCCGGTCGGTTTGATGGAGCGAATGCTGCCACGGCACATGCAGATCATTTATTTGATCAACGCCCAGCACATCGACTCGCTGCGGGCCAAGGGCATTCACGATTTTGACGTGCTGCGTGCGGTGTCGCTGATCGAGGAAGACAACGGGCGTCGTGTGCGTATGGGCAACCTGGCATTCCTTGGCTCCCATAGCGTCAATGGTGTGTCCGGTCTGCACACGCAACTGATGCGCAGCACGGTGTTCTCCGAACTGCACAAGCTCTACCCGGAGCGGATCAACAACAAGACCAACGGCATTACCTTCCGCCGCTGGCTCTACCAGGCCAACCCCGAGCTGACCTCCATGCTGGTCGATGCCCTCGGCCAGGGTGTGCTGGACAACCCCGAGGAGCGTTTGCTGGCTCTGGAGCCGTTTGCCGAGAAGACTGCATTCCACAAACAGTTCGCCGAACAGCGGCTGCACAGCAAGAAAGCCCTGGCGTACCTGATTCATGAGCGGCTGGGGATCGCGATCAACCCGGCGGCGATGTTCGACGTGCAGGTCAAGCGGATCCACGAATACAAACGTCAGTTGCTCAACCTGCTGCACACCGTCGCGCTGTATCAGGCGATTCGTGCCGAACCGGAAATCGACTGGGTACCACGGGTGAAAATCTTCGCCGGCAAGGCGGCGGCCAGTTATCACCAGGCCAAGCTGATCATCAAACTGACCAACGACATCGCCCGGGTGGTCAACAACGACCCGACCGTGCGTGGTTTGCTCAAAGTGGTGTTCCTGCCCAACTACAACGTGAGCCTGGCCGAAAGCATCATTCCGGCGGCGGATTTGTCGGAGCAGATTTCCACCGCAGGCTTTGAAGCTTCGGGCACCAGCAACATGAAATTCGGCCTCAACGGCGCGCTGACCATTGGCACCCTGGACGGCGCCAACGTGGAAATGTGCGAGCGCATCGGCGCCGAGCACATGTTCATCTTCGGTCTCAGCGCCGAGCAAGTGGAAGCGCGCAAGCGCAACCATGAATTCAGCGCGGCGCCGGACATTGCCGCCTCCCATCGACTCAACGACGTGCTGCAAGCGATTCGCGGCGGGGTGTTCTCGCCAGACGATCCGTCCCGTTACACCGCTCTGATCGATTCGCTGGTGGACTACGACCGCTTCCTGGTCTGCGCCGATTTCGACGCTTACTGGAACGCTCAGATGCGGGTCGAAGCTCACTGGCACGACTCCAAAGAGTGGTGGCGCTCGGCGGTATTGAGCAGCGCGCGGATGGGTTGGTTCTCGTCCGACCGGACCATTCGCGAGTACGCCACGGATATTTGGAAGGCGTTGGAGTAACTTTTAGCAATAATTGCGAGTCAGGCCCGACGGTTGTTGGGCCGGACCGATATACTAAGCGCCAGTTTCTGTGAGCGCTTCACGGACGCCATCGCGGGCAAGCCACGCTCCCACAGGTCATATGTCGTTCTTACGGCGCATGTAAATCCTGTGGGAGCGTGGCTTGCCCGCGATGACGTCCGTGCAGGCGCCACAAGGCAATGGGCCGCTTAGGGATATCGACCATGCAATGGATTTTCATGCTGATTGGGCTGGTGCTGGGCTGGATACTCGACGAGTCGTTCAGCGATGCGCTGTTGGGTGCGTTGCTTGGGTTAGGTATTGGCCAGGCCATTGGCATTGCCCGTTTGGGTTCAAAAGCTGCCGAACAGCACCTTCTGCTGGAGCAGACGCAGGTTGCGCTGAACGCGGTGCAGCAACGTCTGGCGTTGCTGGAGGTGTCTGGCGTCAAAACGCCCGAAACCAGTGAACCTGCGACCAGCGAGCCCGTTCCGTCCCCTGAAATCATTCTCGAGCAAGCCCCTGTCGTAGCCCCGGAGCTGATCTGGGAACTACCGCCCGAACTCGAACCCATCACGGCGGCCGCTACCGAAGCTAGTCGTCCTCTGCCCGATGATGCGTGGAAACCCGAACCGATCGCCCGCGAACCACAGCAACCGGCGGCGCCTCGCGGTCCGAACTTCATCGAGCGGGCCATCAGCGGCGCGCGCAACTGGTTGTTCGGCGGCAATACCGTGCTGCGGGTCGGCGTGGTGCTGTTGTTCCTCGGCCTGGCCTTCCTGTTGCGCTATGCCACTGAAGGCATGGTGGTGCCGGTCGAGCTGCGTTACGCCGGTGTCGCGGCGACGGCCTTGGGCTTGCTCGCTCTGGGCTGGTGGCTGCGATTGCGCAACAGCAATTACGCCTTGATGCTGCAAGGCACCGGGATTGCGGTGTTGTACCTCACGGTATTTGCCGCGATGCGTCTGCATCCATTGCTCGACCCCACGGCGGCGCTGGGCTTGCTGGTGGTGGTGACGGTGTTCTCGGCGATTCTCGCCATTACCCAAAACGCGATGGGCCTGGCCGCCGCTGCCGCGCTCGGCGGTTTCGCCGCGCCGATCCTGACCTCCACCGGGGCTGGCAATCATGTCGCGCTGTTCAGCTATTTCGCCCTGCTCAACGCCGGCATCCTCGCCATCGCATGGTTCAAGGCCTGGCGGCTACTCAACCTGATCGGTTTTGTCGGCACCTTCGGCATCGGGTTGGCTTGGGGCCTGCGTTCCTACAAGCCCGAATTGCTGTGGAGCACCGAGCCGTTCCTGATTCTGTTTTTCCTGATGTACCTGGCCATCGGCCTGCTGTTCGCCCGGCGCAAACTGCTGGAAATGAGCGATGCACCCGAGGACGACAGCCGCGATGCACTGCTGCACTGGTCAGCGCGCAAGGGCGATTACGTCGATGGCACGATGCTGTTCGCGCCACCGCTGGTGGGCTTCGGTTTGCAGTTCGCGTTGGTGGAGCATCTGGAGTTTGCCGCCGCCTTCAGCGCCTTGGCACTGGGCATGATTTACATGGGCCTGGCCCGGTTGTTGATGGGCGGTCGAGCGCTGTTGTTGGCGGAAACCTGTCTGGCGCTGGGGGTGATCTTCGCCAGCCTGGCGATCCCCTTGGGGCTCGACGCACGTTGGACCGCCGCAGCCTGGGCGGTGGAAGGCGCGGGGATTTTCTGGCTCGGCCTGCGTCAACAGCGACCGCTGGCGCGAGCCTTCGCCTTGCTGCTGCAACTGGGCTCGGCCCTGGCCTTCCTCAGTGAGCTGCGCAGCGGCGAGAGCAGCCTGCTCGATGGCGCGCCACTGGGGGCGTTGATGCTCGGCGTGGCGCTGTTGTTCAGCTTCTACCAATTGCGCAAAGCGTTGCCCGAACAGGCATCAAAGTGGGAGCGCCAAGGGTTGCCAGTGCTGGCCTGCCTGGGGCTGACTTTTCTCTATTTGCTGGCGCCGCTGTTCTTCTTCACCCACGGCACGGCGATCAGTTGGGCGCTGGCCGGGTTGGCGACGCTGTTCATTGGCCTGCGCCTGCAATCGCGGGCGTTCCTGTTCACCGCGTTCGCTGTGCAGTTGCTCGGTGGTGTGTTGTTCCTGTTGCGGCTGCAAGGGGCCAACGGTGATTCTGCCGCCGTGTTCAGCGCGGGTTGGAGCGGCTTGCTCAGCGCGTCCCTGATCGGGCTGGCATTGATTGCCGGGATGTTGCTGGCGGCCCGCGACGAAATGGTGCGCAGTGACGTGCGTTTGCTGCGTGGCTTGTCAGTGGTGTTACTGGCCGGTCTGGTGCTGATCAACCTCGCCGTGCTGTTCGTGTTGCCATGGCAAACCGCGAGCGCGGTGTGGGCCGCCAGTGGTTTGTTCATCATCTGGCTGAGCCTGTACCTGAAGCAGCGCGTGAGTTTTGTCTTTGGTCTGCTGTTGCAGGTGATCGGCGGCGCTGCGTTCCTGTTCGCCGGGCCGGACTTGCTCGGGCCGCTGCTCAGCGAAGGGCTGCGACCGCTGGCGCATAGCGGTTTCTGGACGCCGCTGGTGCTGGGTCTGGCCGCATTCGTCGGCGCCTGGCGTTTGCAGCTCGGTAATCATGCTTCGGCCTTCGATAGGTTGAGCTTGCAGCGCTTGTCCGAAGTGTTGCTGGTGTGGGGCACGGGTTGGTGGGCACTGGCGTGGGTCAGCGAAGTGCTGCGCTTTGCGCCGGTGAATCTGCAAGCGACGTTGTTGCTGGCAGTCGCAGCCGTAAGTGTTGCGTTGTGGGCGGTATTGGCGCTGCGTCTGAAGTGGTCGTCGCTGGGCTTGCTCTGCACCTTGCTGATTCCCGCTGCCGGTCTGGTATTACTCGCCGCTTGGCATTCGCGATATCACCCGGCAGGCAACTTCGGCTGGCTGGTTTGGGCTGCGGTGTTCGTCGTGCATTTCTTCTCCCTGCGGCGTCTGGCGCCGATGCTGCCTGCAAGCGCCCTGAGCACCGCCCATGTGCTCGGCAGCTGGCTGTTGATCGGCGTGCTGGCCCTGGAGTTGCGTTACGGCTTGCTGCTGTTGTCGGAACAGTACAACGCCTGGCGCTGGTTGGGCTGGGCGATTCTGCCGAGCCTGTATCTGGTGCTGATGGCTGCACCGCGCGCGTGGCCATGGCCGGTGTCGGCTTATTCCCGCGAGTACCGGGTCTATGCCGCTGCGCCTCTGGCGTTGTTGATGCTCGGCTGGTTCTGGCTGGCGAACATCGCCAGTGACGGCACCGCCGAGCCGTTGCCGTATGTGCCGCTGATCAACCCTCTGGAGCTGGGCCTGTTGTTTGCCCTGTTCGGGGTGTACGTGTGGTCCCGCAACGCGGTCACGCAATTGGCGATCCGCAAGGATTACGCCGATAACGCCACGCAAGTGATTGCCGGTGTATCGCTGTTCGCCTTCTTCACCGCGCTGGTGATGCGCGCGGCTCACCATTGGGGCGGCGTGCCGTTCGCGCTGGATCTGCTGCTTGAATCGATGCTGGTGCAGGCGGGCCTGTCCATCGTCTGGACCCTGATGGCCTTGAGTCTGATGATCGGTGGGCATCTGCGTCATCGTCGCGAAGTCTGGCTGATTGGCGCGGCGTTGATCGCGCTGGTGGTCGCCAAATTGTTCTTCGTTGAATTGAGTAACCGCGGCGGGCTGGCGCGGATCGTGTCGTTTATCGGCGTTGGCGTATTGCTGCTGGTGGTGGGCTATTTCGCCCCGTTGCCACCCAAGCGTGCCGAGGCTGTGCCGGAAGCTGAAAAACCGGCCCCTGAAACCGAAGGAGTGTCGTCTTGAGTCAGAAGCTGAACCTGGGCTGGTGGGGTGCTGTGGTGCTGGGTGTGACGCTGTCGGCCGGCGCTCAGGAGAAACCGGCGGACTTTGCCGCACAGGTGCCGTTGTCCGTGAGTGGCGAGGGCCCGTGGTATCGCCTGGAATTGCCCTTGGGCGTGCAATTGAAAGCGCGACAGACCGATCTCAGCGATCTACGCGTCTTCAATGCGGCCGGTGAGGCTCAGGCGTACGCCCTGGCCCGGGAACCCGCGCAGACCCGCGAAAACCGCACGCAAACCGACGTGAAGTGGTTCCCGTTGTATAACTCGGCGGATGCCACCGAACATGCGCCGAGTGTGCGCGTGCAATCGAACACCAACGGCACGTTGATCGAAGTGCAGCCGTCCAGCCAGTTGGAGGCGGGCGAAGAAGAGCTGCGCGGCTGGTTGCTCGATGCCAGCAGCATCAAGGCGCCGTTGCAGCAATTGATTCTCGACTGGACCAGCGAACGCGACGGTTTCCAGCGTTTCAGCATCGAAGCCAGCGACGATTTGCAGCATTGGCAGTCGTGGGGTGAAGGGCAGGTGGCGCGTCTGACGTTTGCCGACGAACGGGTCGAGCAACATGAAGTCGGCCTGCCGGGGCAATCGGCGCGCTATTTGCGCTTGCTATGGAATTCGCCTCAGTCGGCGCCGATGCTGACGTCGGCGCAACTGGAAAGCGCCAGCCCGCGCACCTTGCCGCTGCCGTTGGTCTGGTCGCAACCGTTGGCCGGCACCAGCGTGAAGGCCGGTGAGTACATCTGGCAATTGCCGATGGGATTGAACGTCCAGCGGCTGCAGATCGAGCTGAGTCAGCCCAACAGCCTGGCCCCGGTGACGTTGTCGGGGCGGCGGGAGACCAGCCTGCCGTGGCAACCGCTGACCAGCGGTTTGCTGTATCGCCTGACCCAGAATGGCCAGGACGTGGTGCAGAACGAATTGCAGTTGTCGGGCCAGACTGTGCAGCAATTGAAGCTGACGGTGGATGAGCGCGGCGGTGGCCTGGGCGCTGAAGCGCCAACCGTGCGGTTTGCCGTGCGCTCCACGCAACTGGTGTTCCTGGCGCGCGGGGCCGGGCCTTATACGCTGGCGCTGGGGAGTGCGACGGTGAAGGCGGCGAGCTTGCCGTTGTCGACGCTGATTCCGGATTACAGCGCGGCGAAGCTGGCGACGTTGGGCAAGGCGACGGTGGATGGAGCCGCAGTGGTGACCCCGGTGGCGACAGCGCCCGCGCTGGTGGGCATGAACTGGAAGAAGTTCGGGTTGTGGGCGGTGTTGTTGCTCAGTGTGCTGTTTCTGGGGGGCATGGCGTTCAGTTTGCTGCGCAAGCCTGCTGCTAAACCCTGAGGATGGCTGGCGCTGCACGCCATTCGCGAGCAAGCCCGCGAAAGCGGTCTGTCAGCCACAAAAAAACCTCAATCCGCCGCTGATCCACAAGCCACATCGGCCCCTTTTCGAACTACGCTCAACCCCGCGCATGAACTCTATTGGGTGTATCACGTCTGATAGGAGGAAATGCGCCCTGACTCGCGTTAAACTGCACGGGTTTTTAGCCCCCCCATTCCTCCGGAGCCTTCCATGTCCCGCGTTACCCTGAGTCGCTATTTGATTGAGCAGACCCGCAGCAACAACACTCCTGCCGATCTGCGCTTCCTGATCGAAGTGGTGGCGCGTGCCTGCAAGGAGATCAACCACGCCGTGTCCAAAGGCGCCCTGGGTGGCGTTCTGGGCAGCATGGGCACTGAAAACGTCCAGGGCGAAGTGCAGAAGAAGCTCGACGTAATCTCCAACGAGATCCTGCTCGAAGCCAACGAATGGGGCGGTCACCTGGCCGGCATGGCGTCCGAAGAAATGGACAATGCCTACCAGATCCCGGGCAAATACCCGAAAGGCGCGTACCTGCTGGTATTCGACCCGCTGGACGGTTCGTCGAACATCGACATCAACGCCCCGGTCGGCACCATCTTCTCGGTACTGCGTTGCCCGAACGAATACCTGACCCAGAACGAACCCTTGAATGAAAAGGCCTTCCTGCAGCCAGGTACCCAGCAAGTGGCCGCCGGTTATGCGATCTACGGTCCGCAGACCATGCTGATCCTGACTTTGGGTGACGGCGTGAAAGGCTTCACCCTGGACCGTGAAATGGGCAGCTTCGTATTGACCCACGAAAACATCACCATTCCTGAAACCACCCAGGAATTTGCCATCAACGCGTCCAACCAGCGTCACTGGGAGGCACCGGTACAGCGCTACGTCGGCGAATTGCTGGCAGGCGACGAAGGCCCGCTGAAAAAGAACTACAACATGCGCTGGGTTGCCGCGATGGTCGCCGACGTGCACCGCATCCTGAACCGTGGTGGCCTGTTCATGTACCCACGCGACAGCCGCGAGCCGTCCAAGCCGGGCAAACTGCGTCTGATGTACGAAGCCAACCCGATGTCGTTCCTGGTGGAGCAAGCCGGCGGCGCCTCCACCGACGGCCACCAGCGCATCCTCGACATCCAGCCGGAAGGCCTGCACCAGCGTGTTGCGGTGTTCCTCGGTTCGAAAGAAGAAGTTGCCCGCGTCACGGCTTACCACAAGGAATAAACCATGACCGCGCCCTGGCAGCCGTTACTCGAATGGTGGTTCGGATCTTTCGAATCACCCAACGAAATAGCGGCTGACAAGGGCAAGTTATGGTTCGGCAAGCGTGACAGTCAGGACCTCGAAGCGCGGATGCGTTTCGGGGACCTGGTCGAGCAGGCACTGGCCGGTGGATTGACCGAGTGGGCGCAACGCCCCGAAGGTTGGCTGGCTCTGGTGCTGTTGCTCGATCAACTGCCGCGTATGATCTTTCGCGATACCCCCAAATCCTTTTCCGGCGATCTCAGGGCTCAGGCACTGGTAGCGCAGGGCATTGCCGCGGATTTCGATCGGCAACTACGACCGATCCAGCGGGTGTTTATCTACCTGGTGTTCGAGCATTGCGAAAATCTGGCCGTGCAGAACGAAGCGGTTTCGCGGTTTCTTGATCTGGTTGAACAGCAACCGGAGGCGGATCGGGCGGTGTTTGCCGATAACCTGGATTATGCCGAGCGGCATCAGAAGATCATTGCGCGGTTTGGGCGGTTTCCCCATCGCAATGTGGTGTTGGGGCGTGAGTCTACTGCTGAGGAGCTGGAGTTTCTTTCAGGTCCCGGATCCCGCTTCTAGCTTTTCGTTGTTGCTGATACCGCCATCGCGAGCAGGCTCGCTCCCACATGGATCTTTGTCGCTCTGGAGATCCACTGTGGGAGCGAGCCTGCTCGCGATGAGGCCATCAAGAGCGCCTTAGATCCTGAAGCTACCCACCAACTGCTTCAATCGCGCCGCCTGCTGCTCAAGGTCGGCACACGCACGCAAGGTCGACTGCAAGTTCTCCACACCTTCCTGATTCAGCGTATTGATTTCGGTGATGTCGACGTTGATCGACTCAACCACGGCCGTCTGCTCTTCGGTCGCGGTGGCCACCGACTGGTTCATCCCGTCAATCTCACCGATGCGCTGCGTCACGCTGCCCAAGCGTTCGCCGGCCTGGTTGGCGATGCCGACGCTGCTTTCGCTCTGGTGCTGGCTGTCGGTCATGGTGCTGACCGCTTCTCGGGCGCCGACTTGCAGCTCCTCGATCATCTTCTGCACTTGCTGCGCCGAATCCTGAGTGCGGTGGGCGAGGTTGCGCACCTCATCGGCGACCACGGCAAAACCACGGCCGGCTTCACCGGCACGGGCCGCCTCGATGGCCGCATTGAGCGCCAGCAGGTTGGTCTGTTGCGAGATGCTGGTGATCACTTCCAGAATCTGACCGATGTTCACCGTGTTGCTGTTGAGCGTTTCGATGTTGCCGCACGAATCGCTGATCTTCGCTGACAGTTGCTGCATCGCGGCGATGGTTTTATCCACTACTTGCTGACCGTCTTCGGCCAGGGCCCGCGCGTCGCTGGAGTGCTGGGAGGCGAGGGCGGCGTTCTGGGCGATTTCCTGGGCGGCGGCGCCCAGTTCGTTGATCGCCGCTGCCACGCTGCTGGTGCGCGAAGCTTGCTGGTCGGAGTTGAACATCGACGAGTTGGAGGCGGCCACTACCCGCAAGGCCACTTCGTTGACCTGGCCGGTGGCCGAGGACACTTCCCGGATCGAGGTATGGATACGCTCGACGAAACGGTTGAACGAGGTGCCCAGTGCACCGAATTCGTCCTGGCCGTGGATGGTCAGGCGTTTGGTCAGGTCACCTTCGCCCTCGGCGATGTCATGCATGGCGCGGCCCATGATCAGCAGCGGTTGCATCAGTACGCGGATCAACATGCCCAGCAGCGCGATGATGATCACCACGGCGATGACCATGGCAATAATCGCCGAAGTACGGAATTCGCTGAGCATCGAGAAGGCGGTTTCCTGATCCAGCACCAGTGCTACGTACCAGTCCGCCGAAGGCACACCGTTAATGTGGGTGAAGGAGATGAACTGGGCTTTGCCGTCCACTTCGACTTCTTTCAGCTCCGGGCTGATTTTTGGCGCGCCGTTGGGGTAGGCATCGGCCAGGTTCTTGAGCACCAGTTTGCTGTCGGGGTGGATCAGGATTTTGCCGTCGGCGCTGACAATGAACGCATGGCCATGACCGCCGAAATTCAGCGAGTTGATGATCGCGCTGACGCTGGACAGGTCAATATCCGCGCCGGCGACGCCAATCATCTGGCTCTGGTGCTTCACCGGCGTGGCCACGGTGATCACCAGTTTGCCCGACGAGGCCGCGATATAGGGTTCGGTGACGATGGTCTGTTGTGCGCTATTGGCCGCTTTGTACCAGCCACGGGCACGCGGGTCGTAGTCCGCGGCGCGATTGCCGGCCGGGACCGAGAACATTACGCCATCGGTGCCGCCGAAGTAGCTCAGCTGGAAGTTGCTGGTGTAGGCCGGCAGGTCGATGGCGCGCTTGAGGTTGGCTTGGGCGCTGCCGTCCACCGCGATCTGCTGGGACAGCGATTGCAGCAATTGGATGCGGCTTTCCAGCCAGGTCTGGATGTTGCTGGTGGTCAGGCTGCCGAGTTCCTGCATCGAGGATTCGGTACTGCTGCGCAGGGTCTGCCGCTGGCGGTAATCGTTGAACAGGATGAAACAGGCAAATGCGACGGCCACCACGAGAGCGGCTGCCAGCAAGATCTTGTGGCTGAATTTCATATTTCTGGTCATTAAATGATCTACCGCGCAGGGGCTGGTCAGCAAAGAGGCGTCAATTTGCCACAGTAGAAGGCTTGGCGCTGCTTTTATGTCGACTGGCCAGCGCCAAAGATTAGCCGGGTTTGACGAAAACCGACGAAATACTCAACGACACGAGAAAGTGGCTGATTTATCGGCAAAAGCCTGACGGGCGGCCGAACAAATAGCCGGAGGGTCAGGGAACCAGACAGGGGTTTTCTCTTCTAAGCTTCAGCTTGGCAGCCATGCCATTCCCTTCGCACCAGGAGTTACACCATGTCGCTGCGATCTATCGCCTTGCTCTCGTTCTGCGTGTTGTTGGCCGCGTGCGGCAAGATCAATCAGGAAAACTACTCGAAGCTGTCGACCGGCATGCCCAAGGCCGAGGTTGAAACCTTGCTGGGCAAACCCACCGACTGCTCGGGCGCGCTCGGCATGTCCAGCTGCACCTGGGGTGACAAAAACAGCTTTATCAGCGTGCAGTACGCCGGTGACAAAGTGCTGATGTTCTCTGGCCAAGGCCTGAAATAAACCGGGGCTACGCGCCCACGGGAGAAAAAAATAATGAAGCGGTTATTGATCGTTCTTTTTGCCGGCCTGGTATTGGCCGGCTGCGCCACTTCTGGCGTAGATCCGTTGGCACCCAAGACCGTCAACACGGTCAATCTCAAGCGCTACCAGGGAACCTGGTACGAGTTGGCGCGTCTGCCGGTGTATTTCCAGCGTAACTGCGCGCAATCCGAAGCCCATTACAGCCTCAAACCTGACGGTGAAATGGCGGTGCTGAACCGCTGTCTGACGTCGGATTGGCAATGGGAAGAGGCCAAAGGCACGGCTTATCCACAGGTGCCCGGCAAGGCCGACAAGCTGTGGGTCGAGTTCGATACCTGGTTCTCGCGACTGATACCCGGTGTGTCGAAGGGAGAATACTGGGTGTTGTACGTCAGCGATGACTACAAGACCGCGATTGTCGGCGACCCGAGCCGCCATCATCTCTGGCTGCTGTCACGGACCCCGACGGTCAATGGCGTGGTGCGTGAAGAACTGCTGAGCAAGGCGCGTCAGCAGGGGTATGACACGACGCGGCTGATCTGGCGCACGTCGGATACCAAGATGGCGAAGACTTCGAATTAGGCTGTCGCTGAAGATCAAAAATGGTGGGAGCGAGCCTGCTCGCGATAGCGGAATGTCAGTCAACATATCTGTTGAATTTGACGGCCCTATCGCGAGCAGGCTCGCTCCCACATTTTTTTGTGTCAGCCCAAGAGGTTGCGCAGGACTTGGGTGAATGCGCGGTTGCTTTCTTCTTCACCGGCATGTCGCCCGTCACGCACGACCCATTGGCCGTTGACCAGCACATCCCGCACCTGGCGATCGCCGCCGGCAAACAACCACCGATTGAGAATTCCGTCGCCACTGGCCGTCGCCAGGTACGGATCGTTGCCGTCCAGCACCAGCCAGTCGGCACGTTTGCCGACTTCCAGGCCACCAATCGGTTGGCCCAATGCCTGGGCACCGCCATCCAGCGCCGCGTCGTACAGCGTGCGGCCGACCATCGGCTGATCCGCGCCATACAACCGATTACGCCGCTGATCGCGCAGACGCTGGCCATATTCCAGCCAGCGCAACTCTTCCACCACGCTCAACGACACATGGCTGTCGGAACCGATGCCCATGCGCCCACCCTGAGCCAGGAAGTCCACCGCCGGGAAAATCCCGTCACCGAGGTTGGCTTCAGTGGTCAGGCACAGGCCGGCGATGGCGCGGCTTTTGGCCATGAGCGTGACTTCTTCCGGGTTGGCGTGAGTGGCGTGGACCAGGCACCAGCGCTGATCGACTTCGGTGTTTTCGTACAGCCATTGCAGCGGACGACGACCGCTCCAGCTCAGGCAGTCGTCGACTTCTTTCTGCTGTTCGGCAATGTGAATGTGTACCGGGCACTGCTTGTCGCTGGCCGCCAGCACTTCGCTGATCTGCTGCGGTGTGACCGCGCGTAACGAGTGGAAACACAGGCCGAGCGACTGCGCCGGTTGCTGCGCCAGGATCGGCTGCAAGCGCGACTGAAGTTTCAGGTAGTTTTCGGTGCTGTTGATAAAGCGGCGCTGGCCTTCATTCGGGGCCTGGCCACCGAAACCGGAGTGGCTGTAGAGCACGGGCAAAAGGGTCAACCCGATACCGGCAGAGCTGGCCGCCTGGCTGATGCGCAGCGCCAGTTCGGCCGGGTCTGCATAAGGCTGGCCGTTATTGTCGTGATGTACGTAATGAAACTCCGCGACCGAGGTGTAGCCGGCCTTGAGCATTTCGATGTACAGCTGACGGGCGATGACGCCGAGTTGGTCCGGGCTGATTTTTCCGACGAGACGGTACATCAAATCACGCCAGGTCCAGAAACTGTCGTTCGGATTTCCCGCCACTTCCGCCAGCCCGGCCATGGCCCGCTGGAAGGCGTGGGAGTGTAAATTCGGCATCCCCGGCAGCAGCGGGCCGCTCAACCGTTCGGCGCCATCTGCGTGGGAATCGGCCTGGACATGGGTCAGTACGCCATCGGCGCTGACCTCAAGACGTACATTGTTGGCCCATCCACTAGGCAGCAGCGCGCGTTCGGCAAAGAAGGCGGACATGGTTCAGCACCCCATCGTGTGTTATTTGTATATACATATACAGACGTTTGCCTGCTCGGTAAACTCCGGCAAGCTAGCAACCTCTAACGAATGAACAAGGATTAACCGTGCCGACTCCCTCTGCCACATTGCCGCCGAATGCCAATCTGAGCGCCAATCTGGGCGACAGTCCGGCGCCCTTGTACGCCCGCGTAAAACAAATGATCACCCAGCAAATCGACAGTGGAAACTGGCCGCCGCACTACCGCGTTCCGTCGGAAAGCGAGTTGGTCAGCCAGTTGGGTTTCAGTCGCATGACCATCAACCGCGCCCTGCGCGAGATGACTGCCGATGGCCTGCTGGTGCGTATGCAGGGTGTCGGTACGTTCGTCGCCGAGCCGAAAAGTCAGTCTGCCTTGTTTGAAGTGCACAACATCGCCGACGAGATCGCCTCCCGTGGCCATCGTCACACTTGCAAGGTGATCACCCTTGAAGAAGAGGCCGCCGGTTCCGAGCGGGCCCTGGCCCTGGACATGCGCGAAGGCCAGAAAGTGTTCCACTCGCTGATCGTGCATTTCGAAAACGATATTCCGGTGCAAATCGAAGACCGTTTCGTCAACGCGCTGGTGGCACCGGACTACCTCAAGCAAGACTTTACCCTGCAAACGCCTTACGCCTATCTGAATCAGGTTGCGCCGTTGACCGAAGGCGAGCACGTGGTCGAAGCGATTCTGGCTGAGCCATCCGAGTGCAAGTTGCTGCAGATTGAAAAGGGCGAGCCGTGCCTGCTGATTCGTCGTCGCACCTGGTCTGGCCGTCAGCCAGTGACCGCCGCCCGTTTGATCCACCCCGGTTCCCGTCATCGTCTGGAAGGACGGTTTCATAAATAAAGAGCCATCAATAACAAAGAGATACAAATGGGTCAGTTGAAGGTTTTACGCGCTGAAGATTACCCGCGCATGCCGTGGAAAAACGGCGGCGGCAGCACCGAAGAAATCACCCGCGATACCGGTGTGGGGCTTGATGGTTTTGGCTGGCGCCTGTCGATTGCCGACATCGGCGAGTCGGGCGGGTTTTCCACTTTTGCCGGTTATGAGCGGGTGATCACCGTGCTGCAAGGCGAGGGCATGACCTTGCGCGTCGATGGTCAGGACACGCGGGCGTTGTTACCGCTGGACCCGTTTGCTTTCAGTGGCGAGAGTCACGTGTTCTGCGCATTGCTCGGCGGACCGATTCGCGATTTCAACCTGATTTATGCGCCGGATCGTTACCGCGCGCGGTTGCAGTGGCTGGAAGGTAAGCAGCGGTTTTTTAGTGAGGCCGGGACTCTGCTGGTATTCAGTGTCAGTGAAGCGCTTGAAGTGAAGGTCGGTAACAGCGCATCGCAACTCGGTCGCCATGATTGCCTGCAACTGGATGGTAACGCCGGGCTGCTGGATATCTCTATCAAGGGTCAGTGCTGTGTGATCGAGCTGATTGCACGCTGATCCAGCACCGAGTCGCCTCTATCGCGGGCAAGCCCGCTCCCACAGGGACATCATCGTACTTGTGGGAGCGGGCTTGCCCGCGATGCTTTTCAGGGCCTGAACCTCGTTTCCCATCGCGCACCACTTTGTTACCGAACGCCCCAGCGTGGCGCAAAACCCCGCTCAAGTAACAGCCTTCGCCCCTTCCGCCAAATCCCCTCGAAAAATTTCATCTGCGCCAGAGCCCTTGATCCAGGCGCTTTCCAGCCCTTTCAGAATTTTTCTTGAATGCTTATCCGGCAAGTTGGCCGTTTGATTGCATATGCTTGTATGTACAAGTAAAGACGTATGCGTATGAGTCGATCGAGACTCCTCGTAACGTCCACTGATTCGCTTGTGGCGCAACGATGCGCACAGGCTGGCTCGCCCACCGCCAGGGTTGGTTTGGATTTGATCGCTGAGGAGTCTTTTTCGTGACTGACAACACCCAGAAACCTACTAAATACCGCAATGTCGAAATCCGCGCTGCTCGCGGTAACAAGCTGACCGCCAAGAGCTGGCTGACTGAAGCGCCGCTGCGCATGCTGATGAACAACCTTGACCCGGAAGTTGCCGAGAACCCTAAAGAACTGGTGGTTTACGGTGGTATCGGTCGTGCGGCACGTAACTGGGAATGCTACGACAAGATCGTCGAAAGCCTGACCAACCTGAACGACGACGAGACCCTGCTGGTGCAATCCGGCAAGCCGGTCGGCGTATTCAAGACCCACAGCAACGCCCCGCGTGTACTGATCGCCAACTCCAACCTGGTACCACACTGGGCCAGTTGGGAACACTTCAACGAACTGGACGCCAAAGGCCTGGCCATGTACGGCCAGATGACCGCCGGCAGCTGGATCTACATCGGCAGCCAGGGCATCGTTCAGGGCACCTACGAAACCTTCGTCGAAGCCGGTCGCCAACACTACAACGATGACCTGAAAGGTCGTTGGGTCCTGACCGCAGGCCTCGGCGGCATGGGCGGCGCCCAGCCTCTGGCCGCAACCCTGGCCGGCGCTTGCTCGCTGAACATCGAATGCCAGCAAGTGAGCATCGACTTCCGCCTGAAAAGCCGCTATGTCGACGAGCAAGCCACCGACCTCGACGACGCGCTGGCCCGCATCGCCAAATACACCAAGGAAGGCAAAGCGATTTCCATTGCCCTGCTGGGCAACGCGGCAGAAATCCTGCCGGAACTGGTCAAGCGCGGTGTGCGCCCGGACATGGTCACCGACCAGACCAGCGCCCACGACCCACTCAACGGCTACCTGCCGGCCGGCTGGACCTGGGACCAGTACCGTGCTCGCGCCAAGACCGAACCCGCCGCAGTGATCAAAGCTGCCAAGCAATCGATGGCTGTGCACGTCAAGGCGATGTTGGACTTCCAGAAAATGGGCGTGCCGACCTTCGACTACGGCAACAACATCCGTCAGATGGCGCAGGAAGAAGGCGTCGAGAACGCATTCGACTTCCCAGGCTTCGTACCAGCTTACATCCGTCCGCTGTTCTGCCGTGGCATCGGCCCGTTCCGTTGGGCTGCACTGTCGGGCGACCCGCAGGACATCTACAAGACCGACGCCAAGGTCAAAGAACTGATCCCGGACGACGCCCACCTGCACAACTGGCTGGACATGGCCCGCGAGCGCATCAGCTTCCAGGGTCTGCCGGCACGTATCTGCTGGGTTGGCCTGGGCCTGCGCGCCAAGCTGGGTCTGGCGTTCAACGAAATGGTGCGCAGCGGTGAATTGTCCGCGCCAATCGTGATCGGTCGCGATCACCTGGACTCCGGCTCTGTTGCCAGCCCGAACCGCGAAACCGAATCGATGCAGGACGGTTCCGACGCCGTGTCCGACTGGCCACTGCTCAACGCCTTGCTCAACACCGCGAGCGGCGCGACCTGGGTTTCCCTGCACCACGGCGGCGGCGTCGGCATGGGCTTCTCCCAGCACTCGGGCATGGTGATTGTCTGCGACGGTACGGATGAAGCGGCCGAGCGTATCGCTCGCGTGCTGCACAACGACCCGGCGACTGGCGTTATGCGTCACGCCGATGCCGGTTACCAGATCGCGATCGATTGCGCCAAGGAGCAGGGGCTGAACCTGCCGATGATTACCGGCAAATAAAACGAACCTGTGGAAACTGCTTTATGTGGGAGCGGGCTTGCTCGCGAAGAGGCCGCCACATTCAACATCTGTGCTGGCTGATACGCCGCTTTCGCGAGCAAGCCCGCTCTCACAAAAAAAGCAGTTCCATGGAAAACGGTTTCACAGCGAATTCCTGATTGAACCATAGCGCAGTACCCGAGTGTTTGATCTTGCCGGTCGAGCAGGACGATGTTGCAGACCCAACAACAAGCAGGGCGGGTCGCGCGGTTGCGCAGACCTGATTGGACGTGGACAGGGCCGGATGCCTCTTGACTGCCGTAAGCCAATTCATGATTAGGAGCGTCACACAATGAAATCGAACAAGACCCTGCTGACCACATTGCTTTCCATGGGCCTGTTGGCCAGTGCCGGCGCCACTCAGGCGGCAGGCTGGTGCGAATCGGGCAAACCGGTGAAATTCGCCGGCCTGAACTGGGAAAGCGCCATGCTGCTGACCGACGTGCTGCAAGTCGTGCTGGAGAAAGGCTACGACTGCAAGACCGACAGCCTGCCGGGCAACTCCATCACCATGGAAAACGCCCTGAGCAGCAACGACATCCAAGTGTTCGCCGAAGAGTGGGTCGGCCGCAGCGAAGTCTGGAACAAGGCCGAGAAGGCCGGCAAAGTCGTCGGTGTCGGTGCGCCGGTGGTGGGTGCCGTCGAAGGCTGGTACGTGCCGCGCTATGTGGTTGAAGGCGACGCCAAGCGTAAGTTGGAAGCCAAAGCACCGGACCTGAAAAACATTGCCGATCTGGCCAAATATTCCGCTGTGTTCAAGGATGCGGAAGAACCCTCCAAGGGCCGCTTCTACAACTGCCCGGCCGGCTGGACTTGCGAGCTGGATAACAGCGAAATGCTGAAAAGCTATGGCCTGGAAAACAGCTACACCAACTTCCGTCCAGGCACCGGCCCGGCGCTGGATGCGGCGGTGCTGTCGAGCTACAAGCGTGGCGAGCCGATCCTGTTCTACTACTGGTCGCCAACCCCGCTGATGGGCCAGATCGACGTGGTCAAACTGGAAGAAAAACCGGGCGTGGACAAGCGCGTGACCATCAAGGTCGGCCTGTCCAAGACCTTCCACGAGCAAGCCCCGGAACTGGTGGCTGTGCTGGAAAAGGTCAACCTGCCAATCGACCTGCTGAACCAGAACCTGGGGCGTATGGCCAAGGAGCGGATCGAGTCGCCAAAACTGGCCAAGATCTTCTTGAAGGAACATCCTGAAGTCTGGCACGCATGGGTGAGCGACGACGCAGCCAAGAAAATCGACGCGGCCTTGTAGGTTGAGCCTCTCCGACTGTCGGCGACGGCAGTCGGATGCTTGATCGCAACCCCTTGATTGAGAGCCTCTTATGTTTCCCGAAAGCTTTACCTTTTCCATCGCCGACTGGGTCAACGGTTGGGTCGATTCGCTGGTCACCAACTACGGCGACGTGTTCCGCAGCATCTCCGACACCCTGTTGTGGGCCATCGTCAATCTAGAAGGGCTGCTGCGCGCGGCGCCCTGGTGGCTGATGTTGGCGATCGTGGCGGGCGTGGCCTGGCACGCGACCCGCAAAGTCGTGACCACGGCGGTTATCGTCGGCTTGCTGTTCCTGGTGGGCGCGGTCGGTCTCTGGGACAAGCTGATGCAGACCCTGGCGCTGATGATGGTGGCGACGGTCATCTCGGTGCTGATCGGCATTCCGCTGGGCATTCTCTCGGCGCGCAGCAATCGCCTGCGTTCGGTGCTGATGCCGCTGCTGGACATCATGCAGACCATGCCGAGCTTCGTGTACCTGATTCCGGTGCTGATGCTGTTCGGTCTGGGCAAGGTCCCGGCGATTTTTGCCACGGTGATCTACGCCGCGCCGCCGCTGATCCGCCTGACCGATCTGGGCATTCGTCAGGTCGACGGTGAAGTGATGGAAGCGATCAACGCCTTCGGTGCCAACCGCTGGCAGCAACTGTTCGGCGTGCAACTGCCGCTGGCCCTGCCGAGCATCATGGCCGGGATCAACCAGACCACCATGATGGCCCTGTCGATGGTGGTAATCGCCTCGATGATCGGTGCCCGTGGCTTGGGTGAAGACGTGTTGGTGGGGATTCAGACCCTCAACGTCGGACGTGGCCTTGAAGCCGGTCTGGCGATCGTGATTCTGGCAGTGGTGATCGACCGCATTACACAGGCGTACGGTCGTGCACGGCATGAGGTGAGCAAATGAGCAACGCAGCCATCAGCAAGATCGAAGTCAAAAACGTCTTCAAGATTTTCGGCAACCGCTCCAAGGAAGCGCTGGGCATGATTGGCCAGGGCAAAACCAAAGACCAGGTGCTGGCTGAAACCGGCTGCGTGGTCGGTGTGAACGACCTGTCGCTGAGCATCAGCACCGGCGAGATCTTCGTGATCATGGGTCTGTCCGGTTCTGGCAAGTCGACTTTGGTGCGCCACTTCAATCGCCTGATCGACCCCACCAGCGGCGCGATCCTGGTGGACGGCGTGGACATCCTGCAATACGACATGGAAGCCCTGCGCGAATTTCGTCGGCACAAGATCAGCATGGTGTTCCAGAGCTTCGGCCTGCTGCCCCACAAGACCGTGCTGGATAACGTTGCTTACGGCCTGAAAGTGCGTGGCGAGAGCAAGCAGATGTGCGCCGAGCGTGCGCTGCACTGGATCAACACCGTGGGCCTGAAGGGCTACGAAAACAAATACCCGCACCAGCTCTCGGGCGGCATGCGCCAGCGTGTGGGCCTGGCTCGCGCCCTGGCGGCGGATACCGACATCATCCTGATGGACGAAGCCTTCAGCGCCCTCGACCCGCTGATCCGCGCCGAAATGCAGGACCAGTTGCTGGAACTGCAAAAGACCCTGCACAAGACCATCGTGTTCATCACCCACGACCTCGACGAGGCCGTGCGCATCGGCAATCGCATCGCGATCCTCAAGGATGGCCGGCTGATTCAGGTCGGCACGCCACGAGAGATCCTGCATTCGCCGGCGGATGAGTATGTAGACCGGTTCGTACAGCGGCGGGCGGCGGTGGTTTAAAGGCCGATCGTTCCCACGCTCTGCGTGGGAATGCATCCCGTGACGCTCCGCGTCACACATGCGCAGGGCTAGAGCCTTGCGCTGACAACGGGACGCGGAGCGTCCCAGGCGGCATTCCCACGCAGAGCGTGGGAACGATCAAGTTCAAGAGGTTAATGATGTCCCAGGCTGAAAAAATCGTTATCGCCGACGCTCCATTGCGTTGGCAGGATGTGGACGCAGTCGCTCGTCACGGCGCACAGCTCGAGCTGTCGCCCCAGATCTGGGCGCGGATCGAGAATGCCCAGGCGATCGTCCAGCGCATCGTCACCAGCGGCGAGCGCGCCTACGGCGTCAACACCGGCCTGGGCGCCTTGTGCAACGTCTCGCTCAAAGGTGAACAACTCAGCCAATTGTCGCGCAACACCTTGCTCAGTCACGCCTGTGGCGTTGGCGCACCACTGGCCGACGAACAGACCCGCGCGATCATGTGTGCGGCAATCCGGAATTACAGCCATGGCAAATCCGGCATTCATCGTCGAGTGGTCGAAGCCCTGCTGGCGCTGCTCAATCGTGGCATCACCCCGCAAGTGCCTTCCCAGGGTTCGGTGGGCTACCTGACCCACATGGCCCATATCGGAATCACGCTGCTGGGTGTCGGTAATGTCAGCTATCGCGGGCAGATCGTTTCCGCCCAGCAAGCCTTGGCCGAAGAAGGTCTGCAGCCGGTGCAACTGGGCGCCAAAGATGGTTTGTGCCTGGTCAACGGTACGCCGTGCATGACCGGTCTCAGCTGTCTGGCAATTGCCGATGCGACGCGTCTGGTGCAGTGGGCCGATGTGATCGGTGCCATGAGCTTCGAAGCTCAGCGTGGTCAGATCGCCGCGTTCGATGCCGAGATCATCGCGCTCAAGCCTCACCCGGGCATGCAGCAAGTCGGCATCAATCTGCGGGCGTTGCTCGACGGCAGTGAAGTGATTGCCAGCAGCAAGGGCATTCGTACTCAAGATGCGCTGAGCATCCGCTCGATCCCGCAAGTTCACGGTGCGGCTCGCGATCAGCTTGAGCACGCGAAAAAGCAGATCGAAACCGAACTCAACGCTGTCACCGACAACCCGATGCTGCTGGGCACGCCGGACAACTACCGCGTCGTGTCCCAGGCCAACCCCCACGGCCAATCGGTTGCGTTGGCCGCTGACTTGCTCGCCATCGCCATGGCAGAAATCGGTTCCATCGCCGAGCGTCGCCTGGATCGCTTGATCAACCCGCACGTCAGCGGTCTGCCGGCGTTTCTGGTGGCCAATCCCGGGGTGAATTCCGGGATGATGATCGTCCAGTACGTTGCCGCTTCCCTGTGTGCGGAAAATCGTCAACTGGCGCAACCGGCGGTGCTCGACAACTACGTCACCTCGGGCTTGCAGGAAGATCACCTGAGCCTGGGCACCAACGCGGCGCTGAAGTTGCATCGCGCATTGGAAAACTGCACGCAGATTCTCGCGATTGAATATTTGCTGGCATCCCAGGCTTTTGAATTCCTCAAAGAGCAACGCTTTGGCGCGGGCACCGATGCCGCATGGCGTCTGCTGCGTGAGCGGGTTCCGGCCTACGACCAGGACCGCTGGCTGGCACCGGACATTGCTGCCGCTGCCAGTGTTTTGAAAGACCCGATTTTGTTGCACAAGGCTTTTCCAGAATTGAACTGATTTCCACAACACCAGCGTGCCAAGGCGCGGCTCCCCAAAAGGCAGACGCGACGGACAACGGACATCTCCGGAGCGTCTGGTGAGTTAAATAACAAACTCTCAAAAGGAGCACAAAATGACTGCACTTAACCTGATTCCCGGCCAACTGAGCCTTGCCCAACTGCGTGATGTTTATCAGCAACCGGTCAAAATCACCCTCGACAACAGCGCCTCGAGCCAGATCGAAGCCAGCGTTGCCTGCGTGGAACAGATCCTCGCCGAGAACCGCACGGCTTACGGCATCAACACCGGTTTCGGCCTGCTGGCTTCGACCCGTATCGCCAGCGAAGACCTGGAAAACCTGCAGCGCTCGCTGGTGCTGTCCCACGCCGCTGGCGTCGGTGAGCCGATCAGCGACGCCCTGGTGCGGCTGGTCATGGTGCTCAAGGTCAATAGCCTGAGCCGTGGTTTTTCCGGCATTCGTCGCCAGGTGATCGACGCACTGATCGCGCTGATCAACGCCGAGGTTTACCCGCACATTCCTTTGAAAGGTTCGGTCGGTGCATCCGGCGATTTGGCGCCGTTGGCGCACATGTCGCTGGTGTTGCTGGGCGAAGGCAAGGCGCGCTACAAAGGCGAATGGCTGCCCGCCACCGAAGCGCTGAAAGTCGCCGGTTTGACGCCGCTGACTCTGGCGGCGAAAGAAGGCCTGGCGCTGCTTAACGGCACACAGGTTTCCACCGCCTACGCCCTGCGTGGCCTGTTCGAAGGCGAAGATCTGTTTGCCGGCGCTCTGGCCCTTGGCGGCCTGACGGTCGAAGCGGTACTGGGCTCGCGCTCGCCATTCGACGCGCGCATTCATGCTGCTCGCGGCCAGAAAGGCCAGATCGACGCCGCTGCCGCTTACCGCGATCTGTTGGGCGAGCGCAGCGAAGTGTCCGACTCGCACCAGAACTGCGAAAAGGTCCAGGATCCGTACTCCCTGCGCTGCCAGCCGCAAGTCATGGGCGCCTGCCTGACCCAGTTCCGTCAGGCCGCCGAAGTACTCGCGATCGAAGCCAACGCTGTCTCCGACAACCCGCTGGTGTTCGCCGCTGAAGGCGACGTGATCTCCGGCGGTAACTTCCACGCCGAGCCGGTGGCCATGGCCGCCGACAACATGGCGTTGGCCATCGCCGAAATCGGCTCCCTGAGTGAACGCCGCATCTCGCTGATGATGGACAAACACATGTCGCAACTGCCGCCATTCCTGGTGGCCAATGGCGGCGTGAACTCCGGCTTCATGATCGCCCAGGTGACCGCGGCGGCATTGGCCAGCGAGAACAAGGCGCTGTCTCATCCGCACTCAGTGGACAGTTTGCCGACATCGGCAAACCAGGAAGACCACGTGTCCATGGCTCCGGCGGCAGGCAAGCGTCTGTGGGAAATGGCAGAAAACACTCGCGGCGTTCTCGCGGTGGAATGGTTGGCTGCGGTCCAAGGTCTGGATCTGCGCGATGGTCTGAAGACTTCGCCAAAACTGGAAAAGGCCCGCGCCATCCTGCGTGCCGAAGTGCCGTTCTATGAGAAGGACCGGTTCTTCGCTCCTGATATCAACGCAGCGAGCGAGTTGTTGGCGACCCGTTGCCTGAGCGAACTGGTCTCGGCGAAGTTGCTGCCGAGCCTGTAACGGCTTCTTCTCTGATGATCGTTCCCACGCTCTGCGTGGGAACGCAGCCCCGTGACGCTCCGCGTCACTGGACGCGGAGCGTCCCCAGAGGCATTCCCACGCGGAGCGTGGGAACGATCAGTCGCCAATAAAAATAATTAAGGACGAGAAATGCAACAGCCAGCAAAAGGTTTGAAACGCGGGCTCTCTGCCCGACATATTCGCTTCATGGCGCTGGGGTCGGCTATCGGCACCGGGCTTTTTTACGGTTCTGCCTCGGCCATTCAAATGGCCGGCCCGGCGGTCCTGCTCGCTTATCTGATTGGTGGCGCGGCGGTGTTCATGGTCATGCGCGCCCTCGGCGAGATGGCGGTGCATAACCCGGTGGCCGGCTCATTCGGCCAGTACGCCAGCACTTATCTGGGGCCGATGGCGGGCTTCATCCTCGGTTGGACCTATGCGTTCGAAATGGTCATCGTCGGCATGGCCGACGTGACCGCGTTCGGTATTTACATGGGTTTCTGGTTTCCGGAAGTCTCCCGCTGGATCTGGGTGCTGGGTATCGTTTCGGTGGTCGGCGGCTTGAACCTGTGCAACGTGAAAGTATTCGGTGAAATGGAGTTCTGGCTGTCGCTGCTCAAGGTGGCAGCCATCGTCGCGATGATCCTGGGCGGTTTCGGCATCATGCTGTTCGGCATCAGCAATGCGCCCGGCGCCCAGGCGACCGACATCAGCAATCTCTGGAGCCATGGCGGCTTCATGCCCAATGGCGTGGGCGGCCTGATCGCTTCGTTTGCCGTGGTGATGTTTGCGTTTGGCGGCATTGAAATCATCGGCGTAACGGCTGGTGAAGCCAAAGACCCACAGCGCGTGCTGCCGCGGGCGATCAATGCCGTACCGTTGCGTATCTTGCTGTTCTACGTGCTGACGATGCTGGTGCTGATGTCGATCTTCCCGTGGCAGCAGATCGGTAGCCAAGGCAGCCCGTTCGTGCAGATTTTCGACAATCTGGGTATCAGCTCGGCGGCTACCATCCTCAACATCGTGGTGATCTCGGCGGCGGTGTCGGCCATCAACAGTGACATCTTCGGCGCTGGCCGGATGATGTACGGGTTGGCTCAGCAAGGGCACGCACCCAAAGGCTTTGCCCGCTTGTCGCGCAATGGCGTGCCATGGATGACCGTGGTGGTCATGAGTGCCGCGCTGTTGCTGGGCGTGCTGCTGAACTACCTGATTCCGGAAAACGTCTTTCTGTTGATCGCCTCCATCGCCACCTTTGCGACGGTGTGGGTCTGGTTGATGATTTTGTTCACCCAAGTGGCCATGCGTCGTTCCATGAGCCGCGAACAGGTTGCCCAACTGAAATTCCCGGTGCCGTTCTGGCCCTACGCGCCGATGGCGGCGATTGCCTTCATGTTGTTCATCTTTGGCGTGCTGGGCTATTTCCCGGACACCCAGGCGGCTCTGATCGTCGGTGTGGTCTGGATTGTATTGCTGGTGCTGGCCTACCTGACGTGGGTGAAACCGGCGGCGGGCAAGGCAGTACCGGTGGAGCGGGAACCTTCTTTTTCTCATCGATAACCTAACGGAGGCCACGGATGAAAACTCTCTGGCAACACTGCCACGTCGCAACCATGGCGCAAGGCGTCTACTCGATCATCGAGGACGCGGCCATTGTGACGTCAGGTGCGCACATTGAGTGGCTTGGTCCGCGCGGCGAACTGCCGTCGGGCGAGTACCCGGCCGTCAATGACCTCAACGGGGCCTGGGTCACCCCGGGCCTGATCGACTGCCACACCCATACGGTGTTCGGCGGTAATCGCAGCGGCGAATTCGAGCAACGTCTGCAAGGCGTCAGCTACGCGGAAATCGCCGCGGCTGGCGGTGGCATCGCCAGCACCGTGCGCGCCACCCGTGCCGCCAGTGAAGACGAGCTGTTCGCCAGCGCCGCCAAGCGTCTTAAAAGCCTGATGCGTGATGGCGTCACCACGGTCGAGATGAAGTCCGGCTACGGCCTGGACCTGGCCAGTGAACGCAAGATCCTGCGGGTCATCCGTCGTCTCGGCGTCGAGCTCCCGCTCAGCGTGCGCAGCACCTGCCTGGCCGCTCATGCCTTGCCACCGGAATACGCGGATCGGGCCGACGACTACATCGATCATATCTGCAGCGAAATGCTCCCGGCCCTGGCCGCCGAAGGGCTGGTGGATGCGGTGGATGCTTTCTGCGAATACCTGGCGTTTTCGCCGGCGCAGGTCGAGCGGGTGTTCATTACCGCACAGAAACTCGGCTTGCCGGTGAAGCTGCATGCCGAGCAATTGTCGTCGCTGCACGGTTCGAGTCTGGCGGCGCGCTACCATGCACTGTCCGCCGATCATCTGGAATTCATGACCGAAGACGACGCCATCGCCATGGCCAAGTCCGGCACCGTCGCGGTATTACTGCCCGGCGCGTTCTACTTCCTGCGGGAAACCCAATTGCCGCCGATGGAAGCCTTGCGCAAACACGGCGTAAAAATTGCCATCGCCAGCGACCTCAACCCGGGCACTTCGCCGGCGTTGTCGTTGCGCTTGATGCTGAACATGGCCTGCACCTGTTTGCGCATGACCCCGGAAGAGGCCCTGGCTGGCGCGACTATTCATGCCGCTACCGCGCTGGGCATGGGCGAGACTCATGGTTCGCTGGAAGCCGGCAAAGTCGCAGACTTCGTCGCCTGGCAGATTGATCGACCGGCCGACCTGTCGTACTGGTTGGGCGGCGACCTGGAAAAACGCGTCGTGCGTCACGGCGTCGAAACAAGCGTTTAGGAGAGCAGTTGTGGATAAGGTTCTGAACTTCAAACAAGGCCGTGTGCCGCTGCTGATCAGCATGCCCCACGCCGGCCTGCGCCTGACCCCGGCGGTCGAAGCCGGGTTGATTCCCGACGCGAAAAGCCTGCCGGACACCGACTGGCACATCCCAAGGCTTTACGAATTCGCCGCCGAGCTGGGCGCCAGCACCCTGGCGGCCGAGTACTCGCGGTTTGTCATCGATCTGAACCGGCCGTCCGACGACAAGCCGTTGTATGTCGGCGCCACCACCGGTCTGTATCCGGCGACGCTGTTCGACGGTATTGCGTTGTTCCGTGAGGGCATGGAGCCGTCCGCGGCGGAACGAGCGACTTATCTGGAGCAAATCTGGACGCCGTACCACCGCACCTTGCAGGAGGAGCTGGCACGATTGAAGGCTGAGTTCGGCTATGCGCTGCTGTTCGATGCGCACTCGATCCGCTCGATCATCCCGCACCTGTTCGACGGCAAATTGCCGGACTTCAACCTCGGCACCTTCAATGGCGCCAGTTGCGATCCACAGTTGGCCACTCAACTGGAAGCGATCTGCGCGAAGCACCTCGATTACAGCCATGTGCTGAACGGTCGCTTCAAGGGCGGGCACATCACCCGGCATTACGGCAACCCGGCCGAAAACATTCATGCCGTGCAGCTGGAGTTGGGGCAGTGCACGTACATGGAAGAGTTCGAGCCGTTCCGTTACCGCCAGGATTTGGCTGAGCCGACGCAAGTGGTGCTCAAGGAGTTGTTGCAAGGGCTGTTGGCGTGGGGCGCAAAGCACTACGGCTGACTGATCGTTCCCACGCTCCGCGTGGGAATGCCTCTAGGGACGCTCCGCGTCCAGTGACGCGGAGCGTCACGGGCTGCATTCCCACGCAGAGCATGGGAACGATCGGTTGAGACAGTCGCCACCGTGCAAATCTCGGTCGCTACAGTTCGCTTTTACCCGCTCGACGCTGCGTAATGTTCTGGGCACGGTGCACGAAGACACCGAACCCCACAATAATCTGCCGCACGAGACTCTCCCGATGAAAAGACTGTGCACCTGCTGTCTCTCAATCCTCTGTGGCACTGCTCTTCTGAGCACCAGCGTTTTCGCCAACGACCCCGCTTCCTGCAAGACTGTGCGTATGGGCGTGGTCAACTGGACCGACGTCATCGCCACCAGCGGCATGGCTGACGTATTGCTCAACGGCCTCGGCTACGAAAGCAAGCAAACCAGTGCCGTGCAGCAAATCGTCTTCGCCGGCATCCGCGACAAACGTCTGGATATCTTCCTCGGTTACTGGAAACCGGCGATGGACAAGAACATCGCTCCGTTCGTGGCCGCCAATCAAGTGAAGGTCATGGACAAACCGAGCCTGGCCGACGCCCAGGCAACGCTCGCCGTACCTGACTACGTGGCTGCCGCCGGCCTGAAAACCTTCGCCGATCTCGCCAGATTCAAGGACCAGCTCGGCGGCAAGATCTACGGTATCGAGCCGGGCAGCGGCGCCAACACCACCATCAAGACCATGATCGAGACCAACCGCTTTGGCTTGAAGGATTTCAAACTGATCGAGTCCGGTGAGGCCGGGATGCTCGCCGCCGTGCAACGGGCGGTCAATCGCAAGGAGTTCGTGGTGTTCGTCGGCTGGACCCCGCATCCGATGAACATCAACATGAACATCGCCTACCTGACCGGCAGCGAAGACGTCTATGGCCCGAACGAAGGCGCGGCGACCGTTTCCACCGTGACCGCACCGGACTATGCCGAGCGTTGCCCGAACGTGAACCGCCTGCTGGAAAACCTGACCTTTACCGCCGCTCAGGAAAGCCAGTTGATGGTGCCGATCATGGAGCGCAAGACGCCGCAGGACGTTGCCAAACAGTGGCTGCGCGATCATCCCGAAGATCTTCAGCGCTGGTTGGCGGGTGTCAGCAGTGTTGATGGCAAGGAGGGTGTGGCAACCGTTCAGGCCAGTTTGAAAAACTGATCACCATTTCTTCGCAAAGTATGCTGTCTGTGGCGAGGGAGCTTGCTCCCGTTCGGCGGCGAAGCCGTCGTGAACCCGGCTGGTCGTGAGTGGTTTTGGGGCTGCTACGCAGCCCAGCGGGAGCAAGCTCCCTCGCCACAGGACTGAGTTCCAATCCCAAACCGTTGACTGACTGGCTCCAGGCTCATGGCTCCTTACTCGATTTCCGAACACATGGCGGCTTTCGTCGAGAAAACCCTCAGCTTCAACAGCACTGACAGCAGCCTCCCCGGTTTGCGTCAGGCCTACAGCGAGATGTGCCGGGCGTTTACCCCGCCATGTCCCGCAGGGCTTGAAGTGATCGATCTCAAGTTGGCGGGCGTGGCGGTGCGCGCCTGGCAACCCTCGGTTCCGCCGCCGACCAACGGTTGGCCATGCATTGTGTATCTGCATGGCGGCGGTTGGGTGGTGGGGGATCTGGATTCCCACGCCTTTATCTGCGCCGAACTGGCGTCGGTGCTTGGCTCGCTGGTGATCGCCATTGATTATCGACTGGCACCGGAGCACCCGTTTCCGGCGGCGTTCAAGGACTGCCTGAGTGTCTGGCGCGCGCTGCGCACCGGACCGTTTCAGCTAGACCCTGCGCGGACGCTGGTGGCAGGGGACAGCGCTGGCGGCAACCTCGCCGCTGCGTTGTGTCTCGCCTTGCGCGATGCCGGCGAACCGGCGCCTTGCGCGCAGGTTCTGATCTATCCGGGCCTGGGCGGTGATCACCGATTGCCGTCACGTACTGAATGCGCCGACGCGCCGTTACTCAGCAGCAGCGATCTGGATTGTTATCAGGCGCTGTACTTGCGCGGCACCCGACAACCGGGTGCCTATGCGATGCCCTTGCTTGCCGACGATTTCAGCGGTCTGCCCCCGGCGTTGATCGCCGTCGCGCAGTTCGACCCGCTGCGCGATGACGGCGTGCTTTACGCCGAGCGACTCAACGCCGCCGGCGTCGGTGCAACGCTTTACTACGGGGAGGGGCTGGTTCACGGCTGTCTGCGCGCGCGGGGGCAGGTCGCCGAGGTCGACCGACTCTATGAAACCCTGCTCGACTATTTGGCTGAGAAGACAGGCTGACAAACGCTGACGCTGCGAGGGGCATGCTCATAGACGTAATTCGGGTTTATGATGCCGGACGGCAGAATAATAGAAGTCCCCCCAGGGATGACCTCGACCCCTTACGGAGCGCGCAATGCAGACTTTGTACCCGCAGATCAAACCCCACGCCCGGCACGATCTGGCTGTCGATAAAACCCACACGCTGTATGTCGACGAAAGCGGTTCGCCGGAAGGTTTGCCGGTGGTGTTCATTCACGGCGGCCCTGGCGCCGGATGTGATGCCCAGAGCCGCCGGTATTTCGATCCGAACCTTTATCGCATCGTTACTTTCGACCAGCGCGGTTGCGGTCGCTCCACGCCCCACGCCAGCCTGGAAAACAACACCACCTGGGATCTGGTCGCCGACCTTGAGCGGATTCGCAAACACCTGGGTATCGACAAATGGGTGCTGTTCGGCGGTTCCTGGGGTTCGACCCTGGCCCTGGCTTATGCGCAAACCCATCCGGAGCGCGTGCACGGTCTGATTCTGCGCGGGATTTTTCTCTGCCGTCCCCAGGAAATCGAATGGTTCTACCAGTGTGGCGCCAGTCGTCTGTTCCCCGATTACTGGCAGGACTACATCGCGCCGATCCCGCTGGACGAACGCGACGACTTGCTCACGGCATTCCACAAACGCCTGGTCGGCAACGACCAGATCGCCCAGATGCATGCGGCCAAGGCCTGGTCCATCTGGGAAGGCCGTACCGCGACCCTGCGTCCAAATCCGCTGGTGGTCGACCGTTTCTCCGAACCTCAACGTGCGTTGTCCATCGCCCGTATTGAATGCCACTACTTCACCAATAACGCTTTCCTGGAGCCGAACCAGCTGATCCGCGACATGGGCAAGATCGCCCATTTGCCCGGTGTCATCGTCCATGGTCGTTATGACGTGATCTGTCCGCTGGACAACGCCTGGGAACTGCATCAGGCCTGGCCGAACAGCGAATTGCAGGTGATCCGCGACGCTGGCCATGCCGCGTCCGAGCCGGGCATCACCGATGCATTGGTACGCGCCGCTGATCAGATGGCACGTCGACTGCTCGACTTGTCGCCTGACGAAGCATGAAGGGCCTGCTGCAACGCGTGCGTGGCGCGCGAGTCGAGGTAGCGGGAGAGGTGGTTGGTGCGATAGATCAGGGGTTGCTGGTGCTGGTGGCGGTCGAACCCGACGACACGCAGGCCAGCGCCGACAAACTTCTGCATAAACTGCTTAACTATCGAGTATTCAGTGACGCCGAGGGCAAGATGAATCTGTCCTTGGCGGATGTGGGCGGCGGGTTATTGCTGGTCTCGCAATTCACCCTGGCCGCTGATACCAAAAACGGATTGCGTCCGAGTTTTTCGACGGCGGCCCCTCCGGCCTTGGGCGAGGCGCTTTTCGACTATTTATTGGGCAAAGCGAAACAGGTGCATGGCACTGTGGCATCAGGTAGATTCGGCGCGGATATGCAGGTGCACCTGGTCAATGATGGCCCGGTAACCTTCCTGTTACAGACGTGAAAGTGCTTGAAACATGTTTTTAAGGGCATTTCGGCTGAAAACAGGGGCTTTTCCCGATAAATACTTGGTTTCCCCTGATGCGTTGTAACGCGGCCTACTAGATAATCGCGCGCTACGGGGATCAGCGTTCGTTGGTCCATTTTGACTTAGGTAGAGACTTGTCCGGAACCTGTTGGGGAATCATTTTGCCCCATAGGAGTCGGAACAATGCTCGCCAACTTGGCAAGAGTGGTTCGCAGGGTCGGTTTTTTTCCACCGCACACCGTGCTGGCACTTTAACTGGCCGTTGGTTTTTTGATCTGTTTTCGGCGAGGGTTGCTCGTGATTGTTAGTCCCTGTAATGCACCAAAATTGTCTGCCAAACGGTTTCGAAGCGCTCTGGTAGCAGGCTCTGCACTGCTTTGCCTGTTCAGCGCCGGCCAACTTTGGGCATTCAATCTGGATGACGTATCGGTCAAGGCAAAAGAGCTGGCCGGGCAAAAATACGAAGCCCCGCGCAGTAACCTGCCGAATGAGTTTCGCGAGATGAAATTCGCGGACTATCAAAAAATCCGGTTCCTCACTGAAAAAGCCGAATGGGCGAACCAGAAAACCCCATTCAAGCTGTCCTTCTATCACCAGGGTATGCACTTCGATACGCCGGTGAAAATCAACGAAATCACGGCCAACACCGTCGAAGAGATCAAATACGACCCGAGTCGTTTCGATTTCGGCGACGTGAAGTTCGATCCTAAAGCCACCGAACAGTTGGGTTATGCCGGCTTCCGTGTGCTGTACCCGATCAACAAGGCCGACAAGCAAGACGAAATCATGACCATGCTCGGCGCGAGTTACTTCCGCGTCATCGGCAAGGGGCACACCTATGGCTTGTCCGCTCGCGGCATGGCCATTGATACCGCGTTGCCGTCCGGCGAAGAGTTCCCGCGCTTCACCGAGTTCTGGATTCAACAGCCCAAGCCGGGCGACAAGCATCTGGTGATCTTCGCCCTGCTGGATTCGCCACGTGCCACCGGTGCCTATCGCCTGACCCTGCGTCCGGGCAGCGACACGGTCGTCGACGTCAAGGCCAAGATGTATCTGCGTGACAAGGTCACCAAGCTCGGCGTTGCGCCGCTGACCAGCATGTTCCTGTTCGGCGCCAACCAGCCGTCGAAAGTGCTGAACTACCGTCGTGAACTGCATGACTCCAGCGGCCTGTCGATCCATGCCGGCAACGGCGAATGGATCTGGCGCCCACTGAACAATCCGAAACACTTGGCCGTGAGCAACTTCTCGATCGAGAACCCGCGCGGTTTCGGCTTGCTGCAACGTGGCCGTGACTTCAGCCACTACGAAGACCTCGATGACCGCTACGACAAGCGCCCAAGTGCCTGGATCGAACCGAAAGGCGATTGGGGCAAAGGCTCCGTCGATCTGGTAGAGATTCCTACCGCCGATGAAACCAACGACAATATTGTCGCTTTCTGGAGCCCGGAAAAACTGCCTGAGCCTGGCCAGTCCCTGGACGTTGCCTACCGCATGCACTGGACCATCGACGAAGCCTCCCTGCATTCGCCGGACAGCGCCTGGGTTCAACAGACCCTGCGTTCCACAGGTGACGTGAAGCAGTCGAACCTGATTCGTCAGCCGGACGGCAGCGTGGCCTACCTGGTGGATTTCGAAGGTCCGTCCTTGCAAGACTTGTCGGAAAATGCCGAAGTGCGCAGCCAGGTGAGCGTTGGCGACAACGCGGAGCTGGTCGAGAACAGCGTCCGTTACAACCCTGAAACCAAGGGCTGGCGCCTGACTTTGCGGATGAAGATCAAGGATCCGAGCAAGGCTACCGAAATGCGGGCTGCGCTGGTCAAGACCATCACGCCTGCCGAGACGATCAAGACCGCGGCGCCAGCGTCCAGTTCTTCCGTTGCCAAGGCCGACAAGATCGCCGCCCGCCAGCAAGAGAAGAAGGACAAGGAAGCCAAGCAGGCTGAAGCACAAGCCCAGCAAGTCAAGGACACCAAGGACAAGGACAACAAAGACGCCAAGCAGCCTGTCGCTGCCGAAGCGGCCCCAGCCACACCGGAATCGGCACCGACTGAACAAGTCCTGACCGAGACCTGGAGCTATCAGTTGCCTGCCGATGAGTAATTCACACGTACAGCCACAAACGCTTGCCGAGTACCTGGCGCATTTGCCCATGACCGACGAGCAGCGCGCGGAACTCGCGGGCTGCAAGTCCTTCAGTGAACTGCACGAACGTCTGTCGTCCTCGACGTTCGACGCGCCGACCGAGGCTGCTCAAGCCTCGGTCGGCCGGCGCCTGACCCTGAACACCGCCGAAGAGCTGGCGGATGCGGAAATGCTGGTGCTCGACGCCAGTGGTCGGGTTTGCCTCAAGGCAACCCCGCCGATCCGTCGGACCAAAGTCGTGCCCGAGCCGTGGCGCACCAACATTCTGGTGCGTGGCTGGCGTCGGCTGACCGGGCGCACCAACCCGCCGGCCCCGCCGAAGGATGAGAACGTGCTGCCGGCCGCTCGCTGGCGCACCGTCGGTTCGATCCGTCGCTACATTCTGTTGGTGCTGATGCTCGGTCAAACGATCGTCGCCGGCTGGTACATGAAGGGCATCATGCCGTACCAGGGCTGGTCGTTCGTCGATCTTGAAGAAGTCCTGCACCAACCGCTCCTGCAAACCGCGGCCCAGGTGCTGCCTTACGCCTTGCAAACCACCATCCTGATTATGTTCGGGATTCTGTTTTGCTGGGTGTCGGCCGGTTTCTGGACGGCGCTGATGGGCTTTCTCGAGCTGATCACTGGTCGTGACAAATACCGCATTTCCGGCGCCAGTGCCGGCAACGAGCCGATCGCCAAGGACGCGCGCACCGCATTGGTGATGCCGATCTGCAACGAAGACGTGCCGCGGGTGTTCGCCGGTTTGCGGGCGACCTTCGAATCGGTCGCGGCCTCGGGTAACCTGGATCGCTTCGACTTTTTCGTGCTCAGCGACAGTAACGACGCCGATATCTGCGTCGCCGAACAGCAGGCCTGGCTGGACGTCTGCCGTGAAGCCAAGGGCTTCGGCAAGATCTTCTATCGCCGCCGCCGTCGCCGTGTGAAACGTAAAAGCGGCAACCTCGACGACTTCTGCCGTCGTTGGGGCGGTGACTACAAATACATGGTCGTGCTCGACGCCGACAGCGTGATGAGCGGCGAATGCCTGAGCAGTCTGGTGCGCCTGATGGAAGCCACGCCGGACGCCGGGATCATCCAGACCGCGCCACGTGCGTCGGGCATGGACACTTTGTATGCGCGCATGCAGCAGTTCGCCACCCGTGTGTACGGTCCGTTGTTCACCGCCGGCCTGCACTTCTGGCAGTTGGGTGAATCCCACTACTGGGGCCACAACGCGATCATCCGCATGAAACCGTTTATCGAGCACTGCGCCCTGGCGCCGTTGCCCGGTAAAGGCGCGTTCGCCGGTGCGATTCTGTCCCACGACTTCGTCGAAGCGGCGCTGATGCGCCGTGCCGGTTGGGGCGTGTGGATTGCCTACGACTTGCCGGGCAGCTACGAAGAACTGCCGCCGAACTTGCTGGACGAACTCAAGCGTGACCGTCGCTGGTGCCACGGCAACCTGATGAACTTCCGGCTGTTCCTGGTAAAAGGCATGCACCCGGTGCACCGTGCGGTGTTCCTGACGGGCGTGATGTCTTATCTGTCAGCGCCGTTGTGGTTCTTCTTCCTCGTGCTGTCGACGGCCCTGCTGGCGGTCAACACACTGATGGAGCCGCAATACTTCCTGGAGCCGCGTCAGCTCTATCCGCTGTGGCCGCAATGGCACCCGGACAAGGCGATTGCGCTGTTCTCGACGACCATCGTGCTGCTGTTCCTGCCGAAGTTGCTGAGCATCATCCTGATCTGGGCCAAGGGCGCGAAAGAGTTCGGTGGCAGGTTCAAGGTGACGCTGTCGATGCTGCTGGAGATGTTGTTCTCCATGCTGCTGGCGCCGGTGCGGATGATTTTCCACACCCGTTTCGTGCTCGCCGCGTTCCTCGGCTGGGCCGCGACCTGGAACTCGCCGCAACGTGATGACGACTCCACACCGTGGAGCGAAGCGGTCAAGCGCCACGGTCCACAAACCTTGCTGGGCTTCTTCTGGGCGCTGTTGGTGATCTGGCTGAACCCGAGCTTCCTTTGGTGGCTGGTGCCGATCGTCGGTTCGCTGATGCTGTCGATCCCGGTGTCGGTGATCTCCAGTCGTGTGGGTCTGGGCCTCAAGTCCCGCGATGAAAGCCTGTTCCTGATCCCTGAGGAATACAATCCGCCACAGGCGTTGCTGGCAACTGATCAGTACACCCACGAAAACCGTTGGCATGCGCTGAACGACGGCTTCATCCGGGCAGTGGTCGATCCACAGCAGAACGCCTTGGCGTGCGCGCTGGCGACGTCCCGTCACCGTCAGGCCGAGCCGATCGAATGGCTGCGGGTCGAGCGGGTTCGCCATGCGATGAAGGCCGGGCCAACAGGGCTGACCAACAACGAGCGTGTGGCCCTGCTGAGTGATCCGGTGGCGCTGGGTCGCTTGCATGAGCAGGTCTGGAGCGAAGGCCACGCCGAGTGGCTGCAAGCCTGGCGCACATCGGTGGATGCCGATCCCCATGCGCCGCTGTTGCCGCTCAAGCCTGTGAGCACGCAGCCTCAGTTGGCATAATGAAAAACCCCGCGAAAGCGGGGTTTTTTTGTGTTGATCAAAATCCTCTGTAAAACCCTTGTGCAAACGGCCGAGTGCGTTAGCATCCGTCCCCGAATTGGTGCGCCCGGACAATTTTCTGTTCGTATCCGCCGGTTTTCCGAGGGAAACCCGTGGTTTGCGTGCCTCACAACGTGATGGTTTTGGGGACTTGATGATGAAGAAGTATCTGGCGATGCTGCTGGTCGGCGTCACGGCATTGGTTGCAGTCAGCGCGGCGCAGGCCGGTGCCATCGATGAGGCGGTCAAGCGCGGCACGCTGAAAGTCGGCATGGACCCGACCTACATGCCGTTCGAAATGACCAACAAGCGCGGCGAGATCATCGGCTTCGAAGTCGACATCCTCAAAGCCATGACCAAGGCCATGGGCGTCAAGCTGGAACTGGTTTCCACCGGATACGACGGCATCATCCCGGCCCTGCTCACCGACAAGTTCGACATGATCGGCAGCGGCATGACCCTGACCCAGGAGCGCAACCTGCGCCTGAACTTCAGCGAACCGTTCATCGTGGTCGGCCAGACACTGCTGATCCGCAAGGAGCTGGAAGGCACTATCAAGTCCTATAAAGACCTGAACACCGCCGACTACCGCATCACCTCCAAGCTCGGCACCACCGGTGAAATGGTCGCCAAAAAACTCATCTCCAAAGCCAAGTACCACGGTTACGACAACGAGCAGGAAGCCGTGCTCGACGTGGTCAACGGCAAGGCCGATGCCTTCATCTATGACGCGCCGTACAACGTCGTGGCGGTGAACAAGGTCGGCAACGGCAAACTGCTGTTCCTCGACAAGCCGTTCACCTACGAGCCGCTGGCCTTTGGTCTGAAGAAGGGTGACTACGACAGCATCAATTTCATCAACAACTTCCTGCACCAGATCCACGAAGACGGCACCTACGATCGCATCCATGACAAGTGGTTCAAGGACACCGCCTGGCTCAAGGATATGGAATAAGGCTGACGGACGGCGACCGGTCAGATAGACCGCGTCGCCTCATTCGCGAGCAAGCCCGCACACACTGGATCTCGGTCGAACACAGAATCTGTATTCACTGAAGATCAAATGTGGGAGCGGGCTTGCCCGCGAAGACGGCCTTCCTGGCGACACAAAACTCGGAACCTGCAAACCCAATGAAACAGAAAAAAGCCCAATGGCCGTGGCACGTATTAACCGTGCTGATGCTGATCGGCCTGGCCGGTGCGCTGTACTACGCCACCTCGCTGATGTCCTACGAATGGCGCTGGAATCGCGTGCCGCAGTACTTCGCCTACCACGCCGAAGAGTCCCTGCGCGCCGCCGACATCTCCACCGTCAGCGAACTGGTGCGCAAGGGCGATGAAGCCGAAGTCACTCTGCGCAATGACGCCGGAGACGAGCAGCGGGTGATCGTTGACGACAACAGCCTGCAAGTCGCCCAAGGCGATGACGTGGCTGAAGGCGACGTCATCGGTGTGACCCGCCATTGGGCCGCAGGACCGCTGATGTGGGGGCTCTGGACCACGTTGTGGTTGTCGGTGGTATCTGGCGTGCTCGGGTTGCTGATCGGCCTGGCCACCGGCCTTTGCCGTTTGTCGAACAACCCGACCCTGCGCGACCTCTCGACGATCTACGTCGAACTGGTGCGTGGCACGCCGCTGCTGGTGCAGATTTTCATTTTCTACTTCTTCATCGGTACCGTGATGAACCTTTCCCGGGAGTTCGCCGGGATCGCCGCCTTGTCGCTGTTCACCGGCGCCTACGTGGCAGAGATCATCCGTTCCGGCGTGCAATCAATTGCACGCGGCCAGAACGAAGCCGCACGTTCGCTGGGTCTGAGTGCCGGCCAGTCGATGCGCCACGTAGTGCTGCCGCAAGCGTTCAAGCGCGTGCTGCCGCCGCTGGCCGGGCAGTTCATCAGTCTGGTCAAGGACACCTCGCTGGTGTCGGTGATTGCCATCACCGAACTGCTGAAAAGCGGCCGCGAAGTCATCACTACCTCGTTCTCGCCGTTCGAAATCCTGTTCTGCGTGGCCGGGCTGTACCTGTTGATCAACCTCCCGCTGTCGAAAATCGCCAGCCGGCTTGAGCGGAGGCTCGCGCAAAGTGATTGAAGTCCGCGATCTGATAAAAGTCTTCGACACCCGCGGCCATGTAGTTCGCGCGGTGGATAACGTCACCACCCAAGTGGCCAAGGGCGAAGTGCTGGTGGTGATCGGTCCGTCCGGCTCCGGCAAGTCGACCTTCCTGCGTTGCCTGAATGGTCTGGAAGAATTCGATTCCGGCTCGGTGAGCATCGACGGCCTGCAACTGGCCGACCCGAAAACCGACGTCAACGCCTACCGCCGTGAAGTCGGCATGGTGTTCCAGCATTTCAATCTGTTCCCGCACATGACCGTGCTGGAGAACCTCTGCCTGGCCCAGAAAGTCGTGCGCAAGCGCGGCAAGAAGGAACGCGAGGCCAAGGCCCTGGCGTTGCTGGAGAAGGTCGGTATCGCTCAGAAGGCCCTAGAGTTTCCATCGCGCCTGTCCGGTGGTCAGCAACAGCGTGTGGCCATTGCCCGGGCATTGGCCATGGAGCCGAAGGTCATGCTGTTCGATGAGCCGACTTCGGCGCTCGACCCGGAAATGGTCGGTGAAGTGCTGGATGTAATGAAGACCCTGGCCGTGGAAGGCATGACCATGGTTTGCGTCACCCACGAAATGGGCTTCGCCCGGGAAGTGGCGGATCGGGTGCTGTTCTTCGATCACGGCAAACTGCTGGAAGACGCCTCGCCGGCCGAGTTCTTCGATGCGCCGAAAGATCCGCGTGCGCAGGCGTTTTTGCGGCAGGTTCTATAGATTCAGCGCCTGTCGAACCGCCATCGCGAGCAGGCTCGCTCCCACAGGGGTTATGCGTCATACACAAATGTTGTGTTCAGCGCTGATCAATGTGGGAGCGAGCCTGCTCGCGATGGCATCACCTCGGTCCAAAGCGAACCGAGGCACTCGTATCACCTCAAACCTTGAACCTGCCCACCAGCATCTGCAAATGCGTCCCCAACCGCGCCAGCTCGACGCTGGAGGCCGCGGTCTCTTCACTGGCGGCAGAGGTCTGCTCGGACACATCACGCACGTTCAGCACGCTACGGTTGATTTCTCCGGCCACCGAGCTCTGTTGCTCGGCGGCGGCGGCGATCTGCTGGTTCATCGCCTGGATCGCCGACACAGTGCGGGTGATGCTTTCCAGCGAGCCACCGGCACGGCGGGTCAGCTCGACACTGCTGTCGGTCAGGGTGCGGCTGTTGTCCATGATGGTCGCGACTTGCTGCGTGCCGGTTTGCAGGCCGACGATCAACTCTTCGATTTCTTCGGTGGACTTCTGGGTACGCTGGGCCAGGCTGCGGACTTCGTCAGCGACCACCGCAAAGCCGCGTCCGGCCTCACCGGCGCGGGCGGCTTCGATAGCGGCGTTGAGGGCCAGCAGGTTGGTTTGCTGGGCCACGGATTTGATCACGTCGAGCACGCTGCCAATCTTGTCGCTTTCGCGCTTCAGGTCGGCCATGGCAGCAGTGGAATTGCCAACTTCGAGGGCCAGGCGTTCGATCTGGGCGATGGCTTCGCCGACGACCTTGTCGCCCTCGCGGGCCTGCTGGTCGGCGGCGACGGCGGCCTCGGACGCTTCCTCGGCGTTGCGCGCGACTTCTTGCACGGTGGCGGTCATTTCGTGCATGGCGGTGGCCACCTGATCGGTTTCGACCTTCTGGCTGTTGACCCCGGCGCTGGTTTGCTCGGTGACGGCGGACAGTTCTTCGGCGGCGCTGGCGATTTGCGTCACGCCATCGCTGATGCCGCCGATCAGTTCCCGCAGTCTGACGACCATCCGCTGCAGGGTGCTTTGTAATTGACCCAGCTCGTCGCGGCGAGTGACCTCCAGGTTATGGCTCAGGTCGCCCGAGGCGACACGTTCGACAGCTGTTAAAGTCTGTTGCAGTGGAACGACGATCTGCCGCGTAATGACCCAGGCGGCGAGCAGGCCAAACGCTAACGCTAGGACGGTCACGATGATCAGCGTGCTTTTCGCCTGGGCCGTCTCTTGGTCACGGCTCTCGGTTTGCGAGCGAATCAATTGTGCGCTCAGGTCATTCAAACGGATCTCTTGATCCACCATCTTCTTGAGGGCTGTGGCGCTGGCCACCTGCGAGTCGCGGAACTGGCTGACAGCGGCGCGGTAGCCCTTAAGCGATTCGGTGGCTTGTTGCAGGTTGGCGATGTGCTGTTCCGGCAGTTTGCCCGGCAGGCTTTCAAGGTCTTTCAGGGCGTTGTCGATGGCGTCCAGTGCCGGTTGCTCGGCTTCGACCTTGCCGCTGTAGGTGTAACCGCGAACCTGGAAGCGCGCTTGCTGGATCAGTTTGCTCAGCTCGACCACGCTGTTGAATTGAACGACGCTGTCACCTTGCAGCAAGGACTTTTCGACTTCTGCGACCCTGGCCACGGCGTTGTCGGCGGTGGCGCCGAGCTTGGATCGGGCCGATTCGCGGTTCTGCGTCGCTTGAGTCATGTCGGTAAAGGCGCGTTTGTACTCACCGATGGCGACCAGTTGCTGATTGAGCATTTCCTGGTTCGAGGGGAGCACAAGCAGTTTGAGGCCGACCTGTACGCCATCATTGAGCTTGCCCAGGAGTTCGCTGACGGCTGCCGGACCTTGTTCGCCACGGCGCATTTCGTAGTCGACACGGGCGGTTCGCAAATCCTTGCTCAAGTCGTTGAGACTGGCGATGTGACTCTGCTTGTCTGCGCGACTGATCACACTGCTCAGGCTATTCCAGCCAGTGAAGGTGATCAGGAGAGTCATGAGCAGCACGAGGCCAAAGCCGACACCCAGCTTGCGATTGACGCTTACGTTTCCCAGTTTCTCGGCCAGCCATCGGTACATGCTGCTACTCCCTCGGACCATTAATCGGTTTTATGGGGGCTGTATCGGCAGGTAGACGAGATTCTGTAGGCGAGTCAACACTTGTGGCGAGGGAGCTTGCTCCCGTTTGGGCGCGAAGCGGGCACCGCTTTTTTCCAGCAAGACTGCACTCACCGGTTTACGACTGCTTCGCAGCCGAGCGGGAGCAAGCTCCCTCGCCACAGGGTAAGTGTCTGGGGTTAGAAGAGGCGTGCGAGCAACGCAGTGACGGCGGTCTCGACCCGCAGGATGCGCTCGCCAAGCTGAACCGGTTGCAGGCCGGCCTTGGCCAGCAGGTCGATTTCGTAGGGAATCCAGCCGCCTTCGGGGCCGATGGCCAGGGTCACGGGTTCGTTCAGGCCGCGGGGGCAGGGCGGGTAGTTGCCGGGATGGCCGACCAGGCCGAGGGTGCCTTCGGTGATCGCTGGCAGGCGATCTTCGACAAAGGGCTTGAAGCGCTTCTCGATAATAACCTCTGGCAGCACGCTGTCCCGGGCTTGTTCAAGCCCCAGGATCAATTGCTCGCGAATCGCTTCCGGCTCCAGGAACGGGGTTTGCCAGAAGCTTTTTTCGACGCGGTAGCTGTTCACCAGCACGATTCGCGGCACACCCATGGTGGCCACGGTCTGGAATACCCGACGGAGCATTTTCGGTCGTGGCAGGGCCAGTATCAGAGTCAGTGGCAGCTTGGCTGGTGGAGGCTGGTCGAGGGTGACACGCAGTTCGGCTTCTGTAGCCTCCAGGCGCAGCACCTCGGCCGACCCCATCAACCCGCCGATACGGCCAACGCGCATGCTGTCACCAACGACGCAGCGGTGGACTTCCTGCATATGAGTCAACCGTCGATCGCGCAGGATCGCCCGGTCGGCCGCAATGAAGTCGGCCTCTTCAAGGAGCAGCAGGTTCACGCTTGGGTCGCTGGCGGCTGGTCGTTGTGATCGTCAGCCGGCTGATCGTCCGGGTGCTCACCACGCTTGCTGATCAGGCTGCCGAACAGGATGCCGATCTCGAACAGCAACCACATCGGTACGGCCAACAGCGTCTGCGAGAAGATGTCCGGCGGTGTCAGGATCATGCCGACCACGAAGCAGCCGATGACGACATACGGGCGGATCTTCTTCAGGTAGGCGACGTTGACCACGCCGATCCACACCAGCAGGACCACCGCCACCGGAATCTCGAACGCCACGCCGAAGGCGAAGAACAGCGTCATGACGAAATCGAGGTAGCTGGTAATGTCGGTCATCATTTCCACGCCGGCCGGGGTGGCGGCGGCGAAGAATTTGAAGATCAGCGGGAACACCAGGAAATAGGCGAAGGCCATGCCGGTGTAAAACAGCAAAATGCTGGAGACCAGCAACGGCACCGCAATGCGCTTTTCATGCTTGTACAGGCCCGGCGCGATGAAGCCCCAGATCTGGTGCAGGATCACCGGGATCGCCAGAAACAGCGAGACCATCATGGTCAGTTTCAGCGGCGTCAGGAAGGGCGACGACACGTCGGTGGCGATCATCGTCGCGCCGGCCGGCAGGTACTGGCGCAGCGGCGTGGAGACGAAGGTGTAGATCTGCTGGGTGAAGGCGAACAACCCGGCGAAGATGATGAAGATCGCCGCTACGCAGCGCAGCAGACGGGTACGCAACTCGGTGAGGTGCGAAACCAGCGGCATGTGCTGGTCGTTTTCAGGGAGATCGCTCATGGGGCTCGCGGCGGCAAAGTGGTGTCGTGAGGCGCCGGCGTTGTCGGCGCGGCGGCAGGAGCAACAGGTTCAATTGGCGTCGTTGCAACAACAGGTACAGGTTCTGCAGCTACCGGAGCATGAATCGTCTGCTCCATCACTGGCTCAACCGGTTGAACCGCAGTAGCCTCCTGCTGAGTCGGCGTGAAAATCTTCCGCGCCTCCTGCTCAAGCGACAAAATGTGCTCGTTGTGCAGTTGCCGACGAATCTCGTCGGCACCGATTTCACGTTCAACTTCCTGTTTGATCGCGTTGAAGCTGCGCTTCAGCCGCCCGACCCACAGGCCGGCGGTGCGCGCAGCACCCGGCAGACGCTCGGGGCCCAGCACCAGCAAGGCGACGAGGCCGACGAGCAGCAGTTCAGAGAAGCTGATACCAAACATTAGTCAGTGCTCACGAGTCTTTGCGGATCGGCTCTTCGACTTTTTGCGCCTGCACGTCGATGGTGTGCGGCGGGTTCACGGACTGAGTGGTCTGTGGCTGAACAGGTGGAACCGGTTGGGCCGGGGTTGCTGTCGGGTCAGCCGGTTTCTCGTCGTCGTTCATGGCTTTACGAAAGCCCTTGATCGACTCGCCGACGTCAGTGCCGAGGTTTTTCAGTTTCTTGGTACCGAACACCAGCACCACGACAACCAGGATGACGATCCAGTGTTTCCAGTCAAAAATGCCCATGTTGCGTTCCTCTCTAATAGTTGTTCAGGCGGACGGGCGAGAGGCTTTCTCGGCGTGTCCGGACAGACCGAAGCGACGGTCCAGTTCATCGAGTACAGCCTGTGGATGCTGCCCCAGTTGGGCGAGCATGACCATGCTGTGGAACCACAAATCGGCGGTCTCGTAGATCACATCGCTGCAGTCGCCGCTGATGGCGGCATCCTTGGCGGCAATGATGGTTTCGACCGACTCTTCGCCGACTTTTTCCAGAATCTTGTTCAAGCCTTTGTGGTACAGGCTGGCAACATACGAGCTGTCGGCGGCGGCGCCTTTGCGCTCTTCCAGCACCTGGGCCAGACGGGTCAGGGTGTCACTCATGGGTATGTCCTGCGGAGTAGATAGCGTGCGGGTCTTTCAGAACCGGGTCGACGGTTTTCCAGTCGCCGTTCTCGAAGACGCGGTAGAAGCAGCTCTGACGGCCGGTATGGCAGGCGATGTCGCCGATCTGCTCGACCATCAGGATGATCACGTCAGCGTCACAGTCCAGGCGCATCTCATGCAGGGTTTGCACGTGGCCGGACTCTTCGCCCTTGCGCCACAGCTTGCCACGGGAACGTGACCAGTAAATGGCACGGTTCTCGGCGGCGGTCAATTGCAGTGCTTCGCGGTTCATCCAGGCCATCATCAGGACGCGTCCGGTCTTGTGATCCTGGGCAATCGCCGGCACCAGGCCATCGGCGTCCCACTTGATCTCGTCCAGCCAGTTTTTCATCTTCGACTCCGACAGCGGGCTCTACTTCAATAGCTAAGCCCAGGCGTTGAAACAGTGTGCCAGCGTGGGGGGGCTCTGGCTATCGGCGAACGACCAGATACAAACCGACCGCCACCATGATTCCGGCGGGCCAATGCCCCAGTTCGTGCAACGGGCCACCGGCTGCGAGTATCGTGCCACCCGCCAGGTGAGCGGTGCCGAGCAGGCGCAGGAACCAGTCGTCCTTGCGCTTGTGCCAAGGGGGGGGCGGGGCGTTGGCGTGGGGTTGGGACATGCGCTCGAGCAGGTCGCGGGCCATGTTGGCCAGGTGCGGGATCTGCTCGAACTGGCTCTGCACATTGCCGATCAAGGCTTTGGGGCTGACGCGCTCGCGCATCCAGCGTTCGAGGAACGGCTGGGCGGTGTTCCACAGATCGAGGTCCGGGTACAGCTGACGACCCAGGCCTTCAATGTTCAACAGGGTTTTTTGCAGCAATACCAACTGCGGTTGCACTTCCATGTTGAAGCGGCGGGCGGTCTGGAACAGGCGCATCAGCACCTGACCGAAGGAAATATCTTTTAACGGTTTTTCGAAAATCGGCTCGCACACCGTGCGGATCGCCGCTTCGAATTCGTTGAGTTTGGTTTCCGCCGGCACCCAGCCCGAATCGATGTGCAACTGCGCAACGCGACGGTAATCACGCTTGAAGAACGCGAACAGGTTGCGTGCCAGATAGTCCTGGTCTTCCGGGGTCAGGCTGCCGACGATGCCGCAGTCGATGGCGATGTACTGCGGGCTCCATGGCTGCACGGTGCTGACGAAGATGTTGCCGGGGTGCATGTCGGCGTGGAAGAAACTGTCGCGGAACACCTGGGTGAAGAAGATCTCCACGCCACGCTCGGCGAGCATTTTCATGTCGGTGCGCTGGTCGGCCAGGGTCGCGAGGTCGGTGACCTGAATCCCGTAGATGCGCTCCATCACCAGCACTTTCGGCCGGCACCAGTCCCAATAGACTTGCGGCACATAAAGCAGTGGCGAACCGTCGAAGTTACGCTTCAACTGACTGGCGTTGGCCGCCTCGCGCAGCAGGTCGAGTTCATCGTAGATGGTTTTTTCGTAGTCGCTGACCACGTCCACCGGGTGCAGCAGGCGGGCGTCGGCGGAGAGCCTTTCCGCTGCTCGGGCGAGGATAAACAGCCATGCCAGATCCTGAGCAATGATCGGTTTCAGGCCCGGGCGGATCACTTTGACGACGACTTCTTCACCGGTTTTCAACTGTGCGGCATGCACTTGCGCCACCGAGGCCGAGGCCAGCGGTTCGACGTCGAAGCGGGAGAAAACTTCGCTGATCTTTTTGCCGAGCTGCTCTTCGATCAGCCGGACCGACACTTGCGAGTCGAACGGCGGCACGCGGTCCTGCAACATCATCAGCTCATCGGCGATGTCTTCGGGCAGCAGGTCGCGGCGCGTCGAGAGGATCTGGCCGAACTTGATGAAAATCGGCCCCAGGTCCTGCAAGGCCAGGCGCAGTCGCGAGCCACGGCTCAGGTCCAGCGGCTTGCGCGGGAACCAGCGCCACGGCAAGGCATAGCGCAGCGCCAGCAGAAACCAGGGCAGCGGCAGGGCGAACAGCAGGTCATCGAGGCGGTAGCGGATCACGACGCGCTGGATGCGCAACAAACGGCGGACGGCAAGCAGCTTCATGCGTTATCGCTTGGGTCGAGGGATCGGGAAAGGCGCTCGAAACGCGCCTCGAGTCGTTCAAGATCGAGCTTGATCTGGTCCAGTTCACTGAAACGGGCTTCGGCTTCGCGCTGACCGACAAGGGCGCGCGATTCTTCGGCCAGGTATTCGCCCAGGTTCTGGTTCAGGCTGGCGAACCCTTGTTGATACCAGCGGGCGCGACTGCGTAGATGACCGCCGACCAGTTGCGTGGCCACCGGACCCAGCCAGCGTGAGAGTTCGTACTCCCAGTCCAGCTCGAGGTCCTGAAGGATCGCCGCCAGTTCCAGCAGCACGCCGCTGTCGCCGTCGAGTTCGACTTCCGGGGTATGCAGGACCGACGTCTTGTCTTTGCTCGTCGCCAGCTTCAGCAGGCTTGAGGCCGGTGCGCGCAAGGTGCAGTCGGCGCCGGTTTCCCAGTGGGACGCCAGCATCAGGCCTTCATCGCTGGGCAGGATGAACAGTTGCAACGTCGGGCTGCGGCAGTCGACGGCAATCACCTTGCCACTCAAATGCGCCAGCCGCGGCAGTGCCGTGCTGTCGAGACGCAGCACCCGGTTCAAACCGAGTTCAACGCTGGCGAGCAGGCCGGCCAGCAACATCAGGGCTTGATGCCGCGGTGCAGGGCGACGATGCCTGCGGTCATGTTGTGGTAAGTCACGCGGTCGAAACCGGCCTCGACCATCATCGACTTCAGGGTTTCCTGGTTCGGGTGCATGCGGATCGATTCGGCCAGGTAGCGATAGCTTTCCGAATCATTGGTGATTAGCTTGCCCATCAGCGGCATGAAGGCGAACGAATAGGCGTCGTAGGCTTTGGACATCAGCGCGTTGGTCGGTTTGGAGAATTCCAGCACCAGCAAACGGCCGCCCGGTTTCAGCACGCGCAGCATCGAGCGCAGGGCGTCTTCTTTATGCGTCACGTTGCGCAGGCCGAAAGCGATAGTCACGCAGTCGAAGTGGTTGTCCGGGAACGGCAGCTTTTCAGCATCGGCCTGGACGAATTCGACGTTGCCGGACACACCCAGATCCAGCAGGCGGTCACGACCGACCCTGAGCATGGATTCGTTGATGTCGGCCAGAACGACCTGGCCAGTCGGGCCAACGAGGTGCGAGAACTTTTTGGTCAGGTCACCAGTGCCACCGGCGATGTCCAGTACGCGGTTACCCTGGCGCACGCCCGACAGTTCGATCGCGAAACGCTTCCACAGACGGTGCATGCCGCCCGACAGGAGGTCGTTCATCAGGTCGTACTTGGCGGCTACCGAGTGAAAAACCTCAGCGACTTTTTCCGCTTTCTGGCTTTCCGGAACGTTTTTGAAGCCGAAGTGAGTGGTGGGTTCGGCATCGCTGCCTTTGCGCTGATCAGTCATATCGCTGTCACCAAAAGAGAATGCGGGACATTCTAATCCCGGTGGCCTGCTTTGTCTTGGCAAGGCTGAAGGTAAGATAGGCAACCACCGGGACGTTTTGACGCAGCACCGGTCAAGATGCTTCAGGAAGTATTCATAAAGCAGGAGTCATTCGATGGCCCGTATTAGTGTTGAGCGTGCCCACGGCCTGGGTAAGGAAGCGGCCCGCGAGAAGGCCGACAAGTTGGCGCAGAAACTGTCCGATCAATATGGCCTGGAGCCGCAGTGGTCCGGCGACACCCTGAACCTCAGACGTTCCGGTGTGAAAGGCGCGGTGCATGTGGGCGAGGACTCGATCAGGGTCGACGTTGAACTGGGCCTGTTGATGTCCGCCATGAGCGGCACCATCAAATCGGAAATCGAAAGGGCTCTCGATAAAGCACTGACCTGATCCACTTCTTTTTGCGAAATGCGATCCCTGTGGGAGCGAGCCTGCTCGCGAAAGCGGTCTTTCAGTCGACATCAATGTTGAATGTGCCTGCCTCTTCGCGAGCAGGCTCGCTCCCACATTTGTTTGTGGTGTGCCCAAAGGTTTATGTCACTTGTTAGGGTGCCGTTTCTAATTATTCTCACTACTTTGTGCCTGAGCCCGACTCTTTGCGGGCAGTTCCTCAACCCTTCTGCGCGTGAGGTGCACCATGGCCAAAGTTATTTTGAAGAAAAAAGTCGACGTCGAGACTAACGCTCCGAGCGACGTCAAATCGTATGCCCGCAAGATCTGGCTGGCAGGCCTGGGTGCTTACACCAAGGTCGGTCAAGAGGGTAGCGAGTACGTTCAAGAGTTGATCAAGGCTGGTCAAGCTGTTGAAAAGAAAGGCAAAAAAGTCGTCACTGAGAAGCTTGAAGCGGCCAATGCCGAGATCGATGAAGCCAAGAGTGAAGTGAGCACTTTCAAAGGCAAAGTTGAACTTCAACTCGACAAAGTCGAGAAGGCTTTCGATACGCGCATCGCAAGTGCCTTGAATCGTATCGGCATTCCGTCTAAACATGACGTTGAGACACTCTCTGCTAAGCTCGATGAGCTGACAGCATTGCTCGAACGTGTCGCGCGTAAATCTTAAGGAGAACGGGATGGCTGGCAAAAAGAATACTGAAAAAGAAGGCAGCTCGTGGATCGGGAAGGTCGAAGACTACTCCCGCAAGATCTGGCTGGCTGGTTTAGGCGTGTACTCGAAGATCGACACTGACGGTAGCAAGCTCTTCGATGCATTGGTTAAGGACGGCGAGAAGGCCGAGAAGCTCACCAAGAGTGCTGTCGGCAAGAAAGTCGATGCCGCCAAGGACTCCGCTTCGTCGGCCAAGTCGCGCATCAGCGGCGTGAAAGATCGCGCACTGGGCAAGTGGGATGAGCTGGAAGGGGCTTTTGACAAGCGCCTGAACAGTGCCATTTCGCGCCTGGGTGTACCGAGCCGCAATGAAGTCAAAGCACTGCACAGCAAGGTCGATACGTTGACCAAGCAAATCGAAAAACTCACCGGTGCCAAGGTTGCGCCTGTTGCGGCGAAAACCGCGGCGGCCAAACCTGCAGCCAAAAGCGCTGCCAAACCATTGGCCAAGGCTGCCGCTAAACCGGCGACCAAAACTGCCGCGGCGAAACCTGCAGCCAAAGCGGCCGCTAAACCTGCTGCTAAACCGGCGGCCAAACCTGCAGCTAAAACCGCAGCGGCTAAACCCGCTGCTGCGAAGAAGCCTGCAGTGAAAAAGCCGGCAGCCCCGAAAGTGGCTGCACCGAAACCGGCAGCGGCTGCCGCCAAGCCGGCAACCCCGGTCAGTACGGCAAACTCCGGCACTGCGCCGACCCTTGCTGTAACCCCGACTGCCGCGCCGGCTCCGGCGCCAACCAGTCAGTCCTGATTTTCAGGACTCAAAAAAGCGCCCGGCCTGTAAAGGTCGGGCGTTTTTGTTTGCACACACATTCTAAAGAACACCACTGATCCAATGTGGGAGCGAGCAAGCCCGCTCCCACAGGGTTAGTCGTGCTCCTCCAGGTACTGCAACGCCAACCGCTCGGTCGCGACTTTCACCGGTGGCAGCAAGTGCGGCGCCACCAGCATCATGATCTGATACACCACCAGTCGCACTTCACCTTCACGGTCGAGAATCCGCTGATAGTCCAGCGAGAACAGCAACGTCATGGTGATTTGCTCCACCAGTTGTCCCAGCGCCTGGGTGTCACTGACCAGCTGACCCTGAGCCTTCAACTGTGCCAGCAATGAAGCCAGAGTGCGCTTCAATGCATTGAGCAGGTTGCGGATCCCCTTGGCCAGTTTCGGCAGGCGGCCGGCAAGGTTCGACAGGTCCTGGAACAGAAACCGGTAGTGGGCCAGGCGTTCGATGATCAGGTGCAGGAACAGCCAGTAATCATCGGGTGCCAATTCCACATCGGACGGTGGATCGAGCAAGGGCGTCAGTTCGGCCTGGAAGCGCTCGAATAGCCCGAGAATCAACGGTTCCTTGCCGTGGAAGTGGTAGTAGAGGTTTCCCGGGCTGATGCCCATTTCGTTGGCAACTTCCATGGTGGACACGTTCGGTTCACCCTTCTGATTGAACAACTGCAGGGCACATTCGAGAATCCGGTCGCGGGTTTTCATCCAGTCTTCTTAATGGTCGAGTCAGTCCACGGCCATTTCCGGCCGTGGTTTGTTGAACGTCAGCGCACGCGCACGTAAGTACCGGGTGCTGCCTCCATCGGTGGGTAGTTCTGGTTGCCGAGGGTCATCAGGGTTTCGCGTTGTGCGCCAGAGCGTTCCTGAATCCAGCCCAGCCATTGCGTCCACCAACTGCCGTCGGCGCGCTTGGCATCGTAATACCAGGCTCGCGGGTCGCTGCTCATTTTCGGGTTCTCGACGTAGTTGGCTTTCGGATTGTGGGGCGGGTTGAGAATGCTCTGCACATGACCGCTATTGGACAGCACGAAGCGCCGTTCGCCACCCAGCAGCAATGTCGAGCGATACACCGCATCCCAGGGGGTGATGTGATCGTTGATGCCGGCCACGCTGAAACTGTCGACGGTGACTTTCTGCAGGTCAATCGGTGTCCCGCACACTTCCAGCCCGCCCGGATGACTCAGCGGGTTGTGCTTGAAAAAGTCCAGCAGATCACCATGAAACGCTGCCGGCAGGCGCGTGTTGTCGTTGTTCCAGTAGAGGATGTCGAACGCCGCCGGCTCCTTGCCCAGCAGGTAGTTATTGACGAAGTAATTCCAGATCAAATCGTTGGGGCGCATCCAGGCAAAAACCCTGGCCATGTCACGACCTTCCAGCACGCCCTTCTGGTACGAGCGGCGCTTGGCCGCTTCCAGTGTCTGCTCGTCGGCGAAAAGAGTTGCGGGGCTGTCTATCTGACTGTCGAGCAGGCTGACCAGGTAGGTCGCGCTGGACACCCGCCGCAGCTGCCGCTTGGCCTGCAAATGCCCTTGCAGCGCGGCGATGGTCAGCCCGCCGGCGCAGGCCCCCATCAGGTTGACCTCGCGAGCGCCGGTGATCGCCCGGCACACATTCATCGCTTCTTCGGCGGCTTCGACGTAAGACGACAGCCCCCATTCGCGATGACGCACATCGGGATTGCGCCAGCTGATAATGAACGTCTGCAAGCCGTTCTTAAGGGCGAACTGGACGAAGCTGTTGTTGGGGCTCAAGTCGAAAATGTAGAACTTGTTGATCTGTGGCGGCACGATCAGCAACGGCTTGGCATACTGTTTTTCGCTCATTGGCTTGTACTGGATCAGCTCCAGCAGCTCATTGCGAAACACCACGGAACCGGTAGTGGTGGCGACCGTTTTGCCCACCTCGAATGCTTGTTTGGTGACTTGCCTGGGCAGGCCGTGGTTGTGCAGGAGGTCGTCGAGAAGATGGCCGACACCCCGCACCAGACTGTGGCCGCCAGAGTTGAATATCTCCTTGATCGCCAGCGGATTGAGCAAGGTGTTGGACGGTGCCACGGCGTCGTTGATCAAGGTAAAGGCAAAGTGGGCGCGGGCGCGATCGTCCGGGCTCAGGTTGCTTTCGTCGATCCAGTTCTTGACCTCTTTCTGCCAGCTCAGATAAGCCTGCAAGCTGCGGCGATAAAAAGGATTGAGGCTCCACGCCGGATCGGCAAAGCGATTGTCCTGCGGGTTGATCGGGTGCAGGGTTTCACCCAGCAGCACGCGGCCCAGTTGGCCGCCCAGCTTCAAGGCATGCCGGGCCGTATACACCGGGTTGCGCAGGCCATGGGTGGCGAGGCTGCGCAAGGTCGAAAGCAAGTCCCGGCCGCGCAGACCGGTAACCGCACTCTGTGCGTTGATGAATGCAGCGGGAGTGGGCAAAGAGCCCTTCGCTGGTTTGTCGCGCATGAGTCAACACTCCTTCGTCATCAGGCCAAAAACAAACACGCCGAACAAAACACCATAGCCGCTGTTGCGGGATGTTGCGCGGCCTGGCCTCCTGCCGACCCCTTTTCATAAATAAAAGCCGGAGTCGGTTAACCACCCGATGGCGCAGGGTGCGGATGCATCACTGCGCGCTGACGTTCCTCCTCGAGAAATTTCATGATGATCGGTGCCACCGCTTCGGCCCGGGTAATCAGAAACAGGTGCCCGTCGTCGATGATGTGCAGTTGGGCGTTGGGAATTCGCCAGGCCAGCATGCGCATATTGATCAGCGGGATCAGTGGATCGTCGTCGCCGGCCAGCACCAGGGTGGGTTGGTGGATCTTGTGCAGCCAGTGAATGCTGGTCCAACCGAGGCCGGCGAACAGCTGCCAGTAGTAGCCGAGTTTGCCTGCCGAACGGACCCTGGCGGCATGACTGGCAGCCAGGGTCGGATCGCGACGGAACGAGCCGCCATAGATCATCGGTGCGATGCGGATCACATGGGATGGCTGGACGTAGCGCCGTGGGCTGGCCATCATCCACAGCACTTTCGGCTTGCCCGGAACCATCACGGCGCCGGCAGCCGTGGCCGCCAGCACCAGCTTCTTGCAGCGCTCGGGATAGTCATGGGCAAATTGCTGCGCCAGAGCGCCACCCCACGACACGCCGATGACATTGACCTGCCCGTAATCGAGGTAGTCGAGCATTCGTGCCGTGAGTTTCGCCAGACCCGAGAATCGATACGGGCGGTTGGGAGTCGATGAGCCGCCGACACCGGGTACGTCGAAGGCGATGACTTCCAGGTCCGGATCCAGCGCCTGGACGAACGGAAATATCAGCTCCAGGTTGGCACCGATGCCGTTGAAAATCAGCAAGGGCGTCAAGTGAGGCTTGCCGGGGCGTACCGCGGTGCGGAGGGTCTGGCCATCCAGGTTGACGGTACGAAATATGAACGGTTGCGGCATGCTTCGGGGCCCTGTGGGTCGCTATCTCTAATTCTTCCTCACCCTCTGTGGGAGCGAGCCTGCTCGCGATTGCGGAGTAACAGTCAACACAATGGCTGGATGTACCGCCGTCATCGCGAGCAGGCTCGCTCCCACAGGGGTGGGGTGTGTCAGTTACCGCTCATGCACATAAGTGCCCGGCGACGCCTCACCTGCGGGATAGGCCTTGTTGCCAAGGCTGGCGGGGGATTTCTTCAGTTTGCCCGAACGCTCGGCCTGCCACGCCTGCCAATGCAACCACCAGGAGTCGGTGTGCTTGGTGGAGTTTTCCATCCAGTCCTCGGCCTTGACCGGCATCTCGGTGCTGGTCATGTAGCGCGCTTTCGGATTGCCCGGCGGGTTCAGGATGCTCTGGATATGCCCGCTGCTGGACAGCACGAACTCTACCTTGCCACCGAACAGCTGCGCGGATTTGTAGCAGGACTTCCACGGGGTGATGTGATCGTTGGTGCCGGCCAGGGAAAAGATGTCGGCAGTCACCTGCTTGAGGTCGATCGGTGTGCCGCACACTTCCAGTGCATCGGGGCGGATCAATGGGTTGTTTTTGAACATCTCGATCAGGTCGCCGTGGAACGCCGCCGGCAACCGGGTGGTGTCGTTGTTCCAGAACAGAATGTCGAAAACCGGTGGCTCGTTGCCCAACAGGTAGTTGTTGACCCAGTAGTTCCAGATCAGGTCGTTGGGGCGCATCCAGGCGAAGACTCTCGCCATGTCGCGACCTTCCAGCACACCGGCCTGGTAGGAATGGCGCTTGGCGGCTTCGAGGGTCTGCTCGTCGACGAACAGGGCCACGTCGCTGTCGAGGGTGGTGTCGAGCACGCTGACCAGCAGCGTCAGGGCGTTGACCTTCTTCTCGCCGATCGCTGCGTAGTGACCCAGCAGGGCGGTGCAGGTGATGCCGCCGGAGCATGCACCGAGCATGTTCACATCTTTACTGCCGGTGATCGCAGTGACCACGTCGACTGCTTCCTTGAGCGCTTCGATGTAAGTCGACAGACCCCACTCGCGTTGCTCCTTGGTCGGGTTGCGCCAGCTGACGATGAACGTCTGCACGTTGTTGCGCAGGCAGAAACGCGCCAGGCTCTTGTCCGGGCTCAGGTCGAAAACATAGAACTTGTTGATCTGCGGCGGCACCACCAGCAGTGGGCGCTCATGCACTTGCTCGGTGATCGGCCGGTACTGGATCAGCTCCAGCACGTCGTTGCGAAAGACCACCGCGCCTTCGGTCACGCCCAGGCTCTTGCCGACTTCGAATGCGCCCATGTTGACCTGGCTTGGCATGCCGCCGTTGTGTACCAGGTCCTTGGCCAGGTGGGAGAGGCCATCGAGCAGGCTTTTCCCACCGGTTTCGAAGAAGCGTTTGACTGCCGCCGGGTTGGCCGCCGTGTTGGTCGGGGCCATGGCTTCGGTCATCAGATTGACCACGAAATGCCCGCGAGCGACGTCCTTGGGCGAGAGGTTGCTGTCATCGATCCAGGCGTGAAGTTCCTTGCGCCATGCCAGATAAGTTTGCAAATAACGTTTGTAGAGCGGGTTCTGACTCCAGGCCGGGTCGAGGAAGCGACGGTCATCGCTTTGCGGTTGGAGCTCGGATTTTCCGAGCAGCACGTTCTTGAGTTCGATGCCGAAATGGGCGACGTGTCTGGCACTGTGGATGGGTTGCCTGATGGCTTGGGTCAGTACCATTCGAGCGGAACCCAGTAGATCCTTTCTACGCAGCCCAACAACAGGATTCAGTCCCAAGGTATTTTCTGAAGCCTGGAATTTCAGGTCATCGTTTTGCTTGTTACTCATCTACGACGCTCCATTGTCCTGAGGCGAGTACCTGAGCCCAGTTGTCTAGTCACACAACAAACGCCAGGTACTACTGCTCGGGTGACCGTTAATTGCGCATAGCTACAAATGCACGGAACTTGCCAGCTCCATTGGTTACCCGAGTTTAATTTTTTTCGCAAGCGGGCCAATCGTTGGCCCGGCAGCCAAGCATTCAAACAGATGGAATTAGAAAATGCCCTCTAAATACCCCGAGGCCTGACCTAGAGCATCAGCTTGACGATGGATTCATTCGGGTCACGGGTTTTTCCAGCCGCTTTGAGTTCCGCAAGATAATCACTCCAGAGATCTTCTTGGCGCACGGCCAGCTGGTACAGATATTCCCAAGTGAACAGGCCGCTGTCGTGGCCGTCGTCGAAGGTCAATTTCAGTGCGTACTGACCCGCCGGTTCAACTTTGCTCAGGCCTACGCCGATCTTGCCAAATTGCAGGATAGGTTTGCCGTGGCCCTGGACCTCGGCGGAAGGAGAGTGCACGCGAAGGAACTCGGCGGGCAGGTGATATTCCTCGCCGGACGCGTATTTGAGCGTCAGGGTTTTCGAGGCTTTGTGCAGTTTGATGTCGGTGGGGAGTTGGGTCGTCATGGGGCCGATCTTCCGTCTGTATGAAGGCCCTGTGTCGACGGGTGACCTGTGGCGAGGGAGCTTGCTCCCGCTCGGCTGCGCAGCAGCCGTAAATTCGGTGAATGTGGTCTGTCTGGTAGACCGCATTCACTGACTTTTGGGGCGGCTTCGCGACCCAGCGGGAGCAAGCTCCCTCGCCACAGAAGCCCGCTCACACAGATTGAGACCTACAGGATATAACGGGACAGGTCTTCGTTCTGCGCCAATTCGCCCAGGTGGCTGTTGACGTAGTCGGCGTCGATCAGGATCGGCTTGTCCTCGTGGGTGCTGGCCAGATCGCCGGCGCTGAACGACACCTCTTCGAGCAGACGCTCGAGCAGGGTGTGCAGGCGACGGGCGCCGATGTTTTCGGTCTTCTCGTTGACCTGCCAGGCGATCTCGGCGAGACGCTTGATGCCGTCCGGCAGGAATTCGATGAGCAGGCCTTCGGTTTTCAGCAATGCACAATACTGCTCGGTGAGCGATGCATGCGGCTCGCTGAGGATGCGCTCGAAATCTTCCGGACTCAGGGCCTTGAGTTCGACTCGAATCGGCAGGCGACCTTGCAGCTCGGGCACCAGATCGCTCGGCTTGCTCAGATGGAACGCACCGGAGGCGATGAACAGGATGTGGTCGGTCTTGACCATGCCCAGCTTGGTGTTGACGGTGCAGCCTTCGATCAGCGGCAGCAAGTCGCGCTGCACGCCTTCACGGGAAACATCGACGCCGCTGGAGTTGCCACGCTTGGCGACCTTGTCGATTTCATCGATGAACACGATGCCGTGCTGTTCGACGGCTTCCAGGGCCTTGGCCTTCAATTCTTCTTCGTTGACCAGGCGACCGGCTTCTTCGTCGCGAACCAGTTTCAGCGCTTCCTTGACCTTGAGCTTGCGGTTTTTGCGCTTGCCCTTGCCCATGTTGGCGAACAGGCTCTGCAACTGGTTGGTCATTTCTTCCATGCCCGGTGGCGCGGAGATATCGACGCCGGTCACTTCGGCCACTTCGATTTCGATCTCCTTGTCATCCAGCTGGCCTTCACGCAGGCGTTTGCGGAACAGCTGACGGGTATTGGAATCCTGGGACGGTGCGGCATCCTCGTTGCTGAAGCCCATGCGTGCCGGTGGCAGCAAAGCGTCGAGGATGCGCTCTTCGGCGGCGTCTTCGGCGCGGTGGCGCACCTTGGTCATTTCCTGTTCGCGCAGCAATTTGATTGCAGCGTCGGCCAGATCACGAATGATCGATTCGACGTCGCGGCCGACGTAGCCCACTTCGGTGAATTTGGTCGCTTCGACTTTGATGAACGGCGCGTTGGCGAGTTTGGCCAGGCGGCGGGCGATCTCGGTTTTACCGACACCGGTCGGGCCGATCATCAGGATGTTCTTGGGGGTGACTTCGACGCGCAGCTCTTCGGGCAGTTGCATCCGGCGCCAGCGGTTGCGCAAGGCAATGGCGACGGCGCGTTTGGCATCGTCCTGGCCGATGATATGGCGATTGAGTTCGTGGACGATTTCACGGGGGGTCATGGGCATAGTAATTGGCGGTCCTCAAGCAAAAGTGAGCCGTGGCGCTAGGCCGAAACAGGCTTAATCAGCGAGATCCTGCTCCTCGATGGTGATGTTGTGGTTGGTGAACACGCAGATGTCGCCAGCGATGCCCAAAGCGGTTTCGACGATTTCCCGGGCCGACAGGTCGGTTTTTTTCAGCAGCGCGCTGGCTGCGGCCTGGGCGTAGCCGCCGCCGGAGCCCATGGCGATCAGGCCTTCTTCGGGCTCGACCACGTCGCCGTTGCCGGTGATGATCAGGGAGGCGTCTTTGTTGGCGACCGCGAGCATGGCTTCGAGGCGGCTGAGGGAGCGGTCGGTGCGCCACTCTTTGGCGAGTTCGACGGCGGCGCGCACCAGATGGCCCTGATGTTTCTCGAGTTGGCCTTCGAAACGCTCGAAGAGGGTGAAGGCGTCAGCGGTGGCTCCGGCAAAACCAGCGATAACCTGGCCGTGGTACAGGCGGCGAACTTTTTTCGCGTTGCCTTTCATCACGGTATTGCCGAGCGAAACCTGGCCGTCGCCGCCCATGACGACTTTGCCGTGGCGGCGAACTGAAACGATGGTGGTCAAGGGAGAGTCTCCACGCAGCGGGGCGAAAATGCCTTATGCCAACCCATATGGGGGTGGTGGAGCGTTTTTCAACTGTAGGGCGCGGCGGGGGACGAGCGGTGTAGGGCGGGGATGGGATGTTGTCTGATCGATCGTTCCCACGCTCTGCGTGGGAATGCAGCCCGTGACGCTCCGCGTCACTGGACGCGGAGCGTCCCCAGAGGCATTCCCACGCAGAGCGTGGGAACGATCAGTGGAAGGTCAGCGGCTCTGGCGTTGTTGTAACAACAGGTTGCTGAAGCCGCTGCCAGCCAGTTGTTTCTGGGCGGTGGTCAGCTGTTCGCGGTTGCTGAACGGACCGACCAGCACCCGGTACCAGGTCTCGTCCTTCACGGTGCCGGATTCAACCGCCACGGCTTGCCCCAGCAGGATGATCTGCGCACGAACCTTGTCGGCATCGGCTTCCTTGCGGAACGAACCGGCCTGCAGGAAGAACTTGGTCACCGGCGCAGCTTTTGCCACCGGTGGCGCTGGCGGCGGGGTGATACCGGCCAATGCCGCTTGAGCCCGGGCAGTGTCGATCTTCGCCGCTTCCGCAGGCGTCACCGGCGTGGTCGGAATGGCCGGCACTTGTGGCGTCGGCAGGGTTTTCTCCGGCACCGCGTCCGGCGGCACGATCACTTCCGATTCCGGCAGCAAGGTGTAGAAGTCGTACTTCGGCTTCACCGGTTGCGTCGGGCTTGGCGGGGTCTTGTTGGCCTCGGCGATCTTGGTGGCTTTCTGCTGCTCGACTTTCTCGCGCTTGACGCTGTCACTGCTCTTGCCCGGCTCCAGCTTCATCAGGAACACAATGAACGCACCGACCGTCAGGCCGATGGCCATCCACAGCCAACCCGGGATCGGTTGCTTTGCAGGAGCTTGGTAACGGCTGGCGCCACGCTTGGGTGCAGGTTTTTTCTTGGCAGCCAACTTACATACGCTCCAGAGTTTCCAGACCCAAGAGTTCCAGGCCCTGCTTGAGAGTGCGGCCGGTCAGCGCGGCGAGGCGCAGACGACTCTGCATTTGCGCCGGGGTGTCGGCGCCGAGTATCGGGCAGTTCTCGTAGAAGCTGGAGAACAGGCCGGCCACATCGTACAGGTAAGTGCAGAGGATGTGCGGCGTGCCTTTGTCGGACACGTTATTCAGAATTTCGCCGAACTGCGCCAGTTTCGCTGCCAGCTCATGCTCGTGGGGCGCTTCGAGGACGATCTGCCCTTCGACTTCGCTGAAGTCCTTGCCGAGTTTGCGGAACACGCCAGCCACACGGGTGTAGGCGTACAGCAGGTATGGCGCGGTGTTACCTTCGAAGTTGAGCATCAGGTCGAAGTTGAAGCTGTAGTCGCTGGTGCGGTGCTTGGACAGGTCGGCGTATTTCACCGCGCCAATGCCCACGACCTTGGCGATATTGCGCAACTCGTCTTCGGCCAACTCCGGGTTCTTCTCCTTCACCAGCGTGTAGGCGCGCTCCTGGGCTTCGATCAGCAGGTCGATCAGCTTCACGGTGCCGCCGTCACGGGTCTTGAACGGACGGCCGTCGGCGCCGTTCATGGTGCCGAAGCCCATGTGCTCCATTTCCATCGGGTGCGTCACGAAACCGGCCTTGTGCGCGACGGCGAACACTTGCTGGAAGTGCAGGGCCTGGCGCTGGTCGACGAAATACAGTGCGCGATCAGCCTTGAGCACGCCGCTGCGGTAGCGCACGGCCGCCAGGTCGGTGGTGGCGTAGAGGTAGCCGCCGTCGGCCTTGACGATGATCACCGGCAGCGGCTCGCCGTCGGCGTTCTTGAATTCATCGAGGAACACGCACTGGGCGCCGTTGCTCTCGACCAGCAGGCCAGCGGCCTTGAGGTCGTTGACCACGTTGATCAGGTCGTCGTTGTAGGCGCTTTCGCCCATCACGTCGGCCATGGTCAGTTTGACGTTCAGCAGTTCGTAGATTTTCTGGCAGTGCGACAGCGAGATGTCTTTGAACTTGGTCCACAGCGCCAGGCAGTCTGGATCGCCGGCTTGCAGCTTGACCACCAGACCGCGGGCGCGATCAGCGAACTCTGCGGATTCGTCGAAACGCTGTTTGGCGGCGCGGTAGAAGTTTTCCAGATCCGACAGCTCGTCGCTGGTGATCGGGTTTTCCTGCAGATAAGCCATCAGCATGCCGAACTGGGTGCCCCAGTCGCCGACGTGGTTCTGACGGATCACAGCGTCACCGAGGAATTCCAGAACCCTGGCCACGCCGTCGCCGATGATGGTCGAGCGCAAGTGGCCGACGTGCATCTCTTTGGCCAGGTTCGGCGCCGACAGGTCGACGACGGTGCGCTGCGCCGGACCGGCCTTGCGCACGCCGATGTGGTCGTCGGCCAGGGCCGCGTCCAGACGGGTCGCCAGGGCTTGGGTGTTCTGGAAGAAGTTCAGGAAGCCAGGGCCGGCGATTTCGGTTTTGGTGACGTTCTCGTCAGCCGGCAGCGCAGCGATGATTTTCTCGGCCAGGTCGCGGGGTTTCATGCCGGCCGGCTTGGCCAGCATCATCGCAATGTTGCTGGCGAAGTCGCCGTGAGTCTTGTCACGGGAGTTTTCCACCTGGATCGCCGGCGACAGGCCTTCAGGCAACACACCTTCGTTGACGAGTTGGGTGATGGCTTGTTGGATCAGCTGGCGAATGGTGTCTTTCATGGTCTTCTCTTTCGACCGCAAGCGCGGCGGCGCTTCAATGCGCTGGTGGAAAAACTGGGCATTATCCGTTGCGAAGACGAGCTTGCCAACTATAGCGGGCAGGTTATGGATATGTGGGGACTATTCGGCACCCATCGCGAGCAGGCTCGCTCCCACAGGGGATAGGCGTTGATCACAAAACCAATGAACACCACAGACCCATCGTGGGAGCGAGCCTGCTCGCGATGGCGATTTTGAAATCAATACAAATCGACCGGGTCGACATCCAAAGACCAGCGCACCGCCCGCCCGCTCGGCATCTGCTCCAAAGCCAGCAACCAACTGCTCAGCAATCGATGCAACGGCGCCCGGGCCGTGGCTTGCAGCAACAACTGCGCGCGATAACGCCCGGCCCGGCGTTCCATCGGCGCCGGCACCGGCCCCAGCAATTCGATACCGGTCAGGTTTTGCTCCGCTAACAGGCGCTCGGCCTCGCTACACGCCTCATCGAGGAAGCCTTCGGCCTGCCCCGGTTTGTGTGCTTCGGCCCGCAGCAACGCAAGATGCGCAAACGGCGGCAGCCCGGCGGAGCGGCGTTCACTCAACGCCTGTTCGGCAAAGGCGAAATAGCCCTGTTCGGTCAACTGCACCAGCAGCGGGTGGTCCGCCAGGTGCGTCTGGATGATCACTTTGCCCGGCTCTTCGGCCCGCCCCGCGCGCCCGGCGACCTGAACGATCAACTGCGCCATGCGCTCGCTGGCGCGGAAGTCGCCGGAGAACAGGCCGCCGTCGGCATCGAGAATCGACACCAGGGTCACTCGAGGAAAGTGGTGCCCTTTGGCAAGCATCTGTGTGCCGACCAGAATGCACGGCTGGCCTTTCTGGATGGTCGCGAATAACTGATTCATCGCGTCTTTGCGCGAGGTGCTGTCGCGGTCGACCCGCAGCACCGGGACGTCCGGGAACAGAATCCCCAGGCGTTCCTCGGCGCGCTCGGTACCGGCGCCCACCGGTCGCAAATCGACCTTGCCGCACTTCGGGCAATGCCGAGGCACTCGTTCGACATAGCCACAATGGTGGCAGCGCAGTTCGCCCGAGCGCTGGTGCACGGTCATGCGCGCGTCGCAGCGCTGGCATTCGGACATCCAGCCACAGTCGTGGCAGAGCAGCGTCGGGGCGAATCCTCGGCGGTTGAGGAACACCAGAACCTGCTGGCCGGCGGCGAGGGTCTGACCGATGGCTTGCTGCATCGGCCCGGAAATGCCGCTGTCCAGTGGGCGACTTTTCACGTCCAGACGCAGGAAGCGTGGCTGTTTGGCGCCACCGGCCCGCTCATTCAGGCGTAAGAGGCCGTAACGACCGGTGTAGGCATTTTGCAGGCTTTCCAGCGAAGGCGTGGCGGAACCGAGGACAATCGGGATGTTTTCCTGCCGGGCGCGAACCAGTGCCAGGTCGCGGGCGTGGTAGCGCAGGCCTTCCTGCTGCTTATAGGAACCATCGTGCTCTTCATCGATGATGATCAGGCCGGGGTTCTTCATCGGCGTGAACAGCGCCGAACGGGTGCCAATAATAATGTCGGCCTCGCCATCCCGTGCCGCCAGCCAGGCGTCCAGGCGCTCGCGGTCGTTGACCGCCGAGTGGATCAGCGCGATGCGCGCATTGAAGCGTTGTTCGAAGCGCGCCAGGGTTTGCGGGCCGAGGTTGATCTCCGGGATCAGCACCAGGGCTTGCTTGCCGGCCTCGAGGGTTTCGCGGATCAGCTGCAAATAGACTTCGGTCTTGCCGCTGCCGGTGACGCCGGCCAGCAAAAACGCGTGATAACTGTCGAACCCGGCGCGAATCGCTTCATAAGCGGCGCGCTGCTCGGGGTTGAGCGGCAATTCCGGTTGCGCCAGCCAATGCTCGTGGCGAGCGCCGGGGGCGTGTTTGCGGATGTCTACCTGAACCAGATCTTTGGCCAGCAACAGGTCGAGGCTGTCTTTGCTCAGCATCAGTTTGCTCAGCAACTGATGGGCGACGCCGTGTGGGTGCTGGGCCAGGGTCGCCAGGGCTTCACGCTGTCGCGGTGCGCGGGCGATGCGCGGATCATCGAGGCTGGCGCCGGGCGCGGCGGACCAGAAACGCTCCTGGCGTGCTTCGGCGAGTTCGCCCTGACGCAGCAACACCGGCAGCGCCCAGCTCAACGTATCGCCGAGGCTGTGCTGGTAATACTGGGATGTCCACAGGCACAGCTTGAACAGCGCGGGCGGCAGCGGCGGCACGGCATCGAGCAGGGCCAGGGCCGGTTTGAGCTTTTCCGCCGGGACTTCGCTGTGATCGGTGACCTCCACCAGAATGCCGATCATCTCCCGCCGCCCGAACGGCACCCGCAAACGCATGCCCGGGTGTAGCTGGGCGCGCAGGACTCCGGCCGGAGCGCGGTAGTCGAACAGGCGGCGCAGGGGCGAAGGCAGGGCGAGGCGCAGAATGGCGTCGGGCACGCGGGAGTCTCATTGGGCGGGCAATAAATGAAAGGCTGGCGCATACCCTGTGGGACGGCGACTTGGGTCGGGAGCCTAGCAGACGGTCGGACTCAGTGACAGCTTGCGTGTTTGCAAAGGTCTGGTAGAATCCGCGGCCTAATTACGTGCGGTATTCAACAATAGTGTTGGGTGGCGGCACGCTAGCCTGAGGAAAACACCATGAAAGCCGATATCCATCCAGAATACCCAGCAGTTGCCGTAACTTGCAGCTGCGGCAACAAGTTCGAAACCCGTTCGACTTTCGCCAAGCCTCTGTCGATCGACGTTTGCAACGAATGCCACCCGTTCTACACCGGTAAGCAGAAGACTCTGGATACCGGCGGCCGTGTTCAGAAGTTCGCCGATCGTTTCGGTGCTTTTGGCCCGAAAAAGGCCTAAGGCCGATCATTTTGGAAAGTCGTTTCGGCTTCTCCAGACTGATGAAAAAGGCGTCCCTTGCGGGCGCCTTTTTTGTGTCTGCGATTTGGCTTTCCGGTGCCCAGGCTTTCTGCCCGGTGCCGAGCGGGCTGACGCCGGTTGTGGTGCAGCGGGTGGTGGATGGCGACACCTTGCGCCTGCGCGATGGCCGCAGTGTGCGCATGATCGGTTTGAACACGCCAGAGCTGGGCAAGCAGGGCCGTTCCGACGAGCCGTTTGCCGTGGCTGCGCGCAAACGCCTGGAAGCCCTGGTGGCCGCCAGCGACGGGCGGGTCGGTTTGCTGCCGGGTAAAGAAAGCAAGGACCATTACGGCCGTACCCTGGCCCATGTCTACAGCGTCGATGGCGCCAACCTTGAAGCGCAGATGCTCGCTGAAGGCCTCGGTTTTCAGGTGGCGGTGGCACCGAACGTCGATTTGGCCGGTTGTCAGCAAGCGGCGGAACGCAGTGCTCGTCAGGCCGGCCTCGGGCTATGGCGACAATCACCTGTACTGAAAGCGGAGCAGATCAGCGCGTCCGGCTTCGCCGTGCTCAGTGGCCGTGTGAGCAAGGTTCAGCGCAATCGCGGCGGGGTTTGGATCGAGTTGCAGGAATCGGTTGTATTGCGGGTTGCACCCAATATGCTGGAGCAATTCGATGGCGCGTCGCTTGAACAGCTCAAAGGCAGGCAGATCGAGGCTCGTGGCTGGGTGGTGGATCGTTCCCGCCGTGGCGGCCTGAAGCCGGGGCAGGCGCGCTGGCTTCTGCCGCTGACCGATCCGGCGATGTTGCAGGCGATGCCGTAAGAAAAAATTGTAGACATTTTTTCTGTTGATTGTGAACAGTCTATCCCTTGTGTTTCGTGGCTCTTGGCCCAAAGTCGTAGGGCCGGGCGCTTGACAGGGGTGACTGGTCAGTCTTGTGAGGACTTTGCGAGGCGAGTATCCTCGGCGGTCCGTCTGTCCAACAGTAAAAAGCGGAATGCCCATATGTCTGATCTGAAAACTGCCGCTCTCGAATATCACGCCCATCCCCGTCCAGGGAAGCTGAGTGTCGAGCTCACCAAGGCCACCGCTACCGCCCGCGACCTGTCGCTGGCCTACAGCCCCGGCGTAGCCGAACCAGTACGCGAAATCGCCCGCGATCCTGAACTGGCCTACAAATACACCGGCAAAGGCAACCTGGTTGCAGTCATTTCCGATGGCACCGCGATTCTGGGCCTGGGTAACCTCGGCCCATTGGCTTCCAAGCCGGTAATGGAAGGTAAAGGTGTTCTGTTCAAGCGCTTTGCCGGCATCGACGTTTTCGACATCGAAGTCGACTCCGAAAGCCCGCAAGCCTTCATCGACACCGTCAAGCGTATCTCCATCACCTTCGGTGGCATCAACCTGGAAGACATCAAGGCACCTGAGTGCTTTGAGATCGAACGCGCTCTGATCGAGCAGTGCGACATTCCGGTATTCCACGATGACCAGCACGGCACCGCGATCGTGACCGCCGCCGGCATGATCAACGCCCTGGAAATCGCTGGCAAAACCCTGCCGGAAGCCAAGATCGTCTGCCTGGGCGCCGGTGCTGCCGCCATCTCCTGCATGAAATTGCTGGTGAGCATGGGCGCCAACATCGAAAACATCTTCATGGTTGACCGTACCGGCGTGATCCACTCCGGCCGTGACGACCTGAACCAGTACAAGGCTGTGTTCGCTCACGCGACCGAGAAGCGCACCCTGGCTGACGCGCTGGATGGCGCCGACGTATTCGTCGGTCTGTCGGGCCCGAACCTGCTGAGCGCCGAGAACCTGCTGCGCATGGCGGCCAACCCGATCGTGTTCGCGTGCTCGAACCCGGATCCGGAAATCTCCCCGGAGCTGGCACACGCCACTCGCAACGACGTGATCATGGCCACCGGCCGTTCGGACTACCCGAACCAGGTCAACAACGTACTGGGCTTCCCGTTCATCTTCCGTGGTGCCCTGGACGTTCGCGCCAAGCGCATCAACGAAGAGATGAAAGTGGCTGCCGCCAACGCCCTGCGTGAACTGGCCAAGCTGCCAGTGCCTCAGGAAGTGTGCGACGCCTACGGCGGCATCAAACTGGAATTCGGTCGTGAGTACATCATTCCGAAACCAATGGATGCCCGTCTGATCACCCTGATCTCCGATGCCGTGGCCAAGGCTGCGATCGAGACCGGTGTGGCGACCCTGCCGTATCCGAAGAACTACCCGCTGAAAAGCGTGGATGACGTGTTCAACGGCTAAGCCGTTGTAGCGCTTCAACACAAAGCCCCGGTTCTCGCGAGTCGGGGCTTTTTATTGCCTGCGGTTTTTGTGGTGTCTTTGAGGGCCTCTTCGCGAGCAAGCCCGCTCCCACAGGGGTATGCATTCCAATGTGGAAGCGGGCTTGCTCGCGAAGGCGGCCAGACAGGCAGCCCTGGTTTCAGCCGGTGCATAAATTCCAGGCGCAACAAAAAGCCCCGTCTTCCAGAGAAGAACGGGGCTTTTGCGTTGCGCTACGGGATCAGAACAAATCGATCGGCGCGGCCTCGTCCGCTGGCAATGGGCTGCCTGGCGCATTGCCGTTACCCAGCTCGTTCACCGACGGTGGTGTGTCTTCGGCCTTGAACAGTTCGAAGTAGGCGCCAGGGGTGCTTGGGGTGGCTGCACGACCGCTGACCGGGTCGACCCGCAGGCTGAGGATGCCTTCGGGTTCCGGCTGGGTGTGGGGTGGCCTGCCTTTGAGGGCGGCGCCCATGTAGTTCATCCAGATCGGCAGGGCGACGGTGCCGCCAAACTCGCGTTTGCCCAGGCTTTCCGGTTGGTCGAAGCCGGTCCAGACGGTGGTCACGTAATCGGCGTTGTAGCCGGAGAACCAGGCGTCCTTGGATTCGTTGGTGGTGCCGGTCTTGCCTGCGATGTCGCTGCGACCCAAGGCCAGTGCACGGCGGCCGGTACCGAGTTTGATCACGTCCTCGAGCATGCTGTTGAGGATGTAGGTGGTGCGGCCGTCGACGATGCGCTCGGCCACGGCTGGCGTTTGTGGCGCTGTCTGGGCGCTCGGCGCTTCGCCTGGGGTGGCGTTGACCGTGAAGGTGTTGGAGGCCGGTACGGCGATGCCGTCGCTGACTACTTCGCCTTTTGGGACGCTCGGCGGATTGGCGACGAACAGCGTGTCGCCATTTCGGCTTTCGATCTTGTCGATGATGTACGGGCTGATCTTGTAGCCGCCGTTGGCGAAGGTGCTCCAGCCGGTGGCAATTTCCATAGGTGTCAGGGTCGCGGTGCCCAGGGCCAGGGACAGGTTGCGCGGCAGGTCCTGCTTGTTGAAGCCGAACTTGCTGATGTAGTCGATAGTGCGGTCGACACCCAGCGCTTGCAGCAGGCGGATCGATACCAGGTTGCGCGACTTGTAGAGCGCTTCACGCATGCGGATCGGGCCGAGGAAGGTGTTGGTGTCGTTCTTCGGGCGCCAGACCTTGTCCAGGTACTCGTCGACGAACACGATCGGTGCGTCGTTCACCAGGCTGGCGGCGGTGTAGCCGTTGTCCAGGGCGGCGCTGTAGACGAACGGCTTGAAGCTCGAACCCGGCTGACGCTTGGCCTGCATCGCGCGGTTGTAGTTGCTCTGCTCGAAGGCGAAACCGCCGACCAGCGAACGAATGGCGCCGTTCTGCGGATCGAGGGAAACCAGTGCGCCCTGGGCCTGTGGGATCTGGCTGAATTTGAGCGAATGGTCCGGCTGACGCTGCACGCGAATCAGATCGCCGACCTGAGCGACGTCCGAAGGCTGCTTCGGATTGGCGCCCATGCTGTTGGTGTTCAGGAATGGGCGGGCCCACTTCATGCTGTCCCAGGCGACGTGTTCATCACCTGTGCGAGTCAGCACCTGCACGCCGTTCTTGTCGACCTGGGTCACGATTGCCGGTTCGAGGCTGCTGATGGTCCGCTGCTTGGTCAGCTCCAGGGTCCAGGCCTCTCGGGTTTTACCCGGCAGGCGTGACTCGGGGCCGCGATAACCGTGCCGTTGATCGTAGGTCATCAAACCTTCGTGAACCGCGGCGTTGGCCATTTCCTGCAAATCGCTCGGCACCGTGGTGGTGACGCGGAAGCCTTCGGTGTACGCATCGCTGCCATAGCGGCCGACCATTTCGGCACGGGCCATTTCGGCGATGTACGGTGCGTTCACTTCCGGGGTCGGCACATGGTAGCTGGCGTTCAGTGGTTCATTGATCGCAGCGGTGTAGTCGGCTTCGTTGATCTTGCCGAGCTTGTACATGCGCCCCAGGATCCAGTCGCGACGCTCCTTGCTACGGGCCGGGTTGGCCAGCGGATTGAAGCGCGACGGCGCTTTCGGCAGGCCGGCAATCATCGCCATCTGTGCCAGGCTGACGTCACGAATCGACTTGCCGTAATAAACCTGCGCCGCCGCCTCGATGCCGTAGGCGCGGTTGCCCAGATAGATCTTGTTGACGTACAGCTCGAGGATCTCGTCCTTGGTCAGCTGCCGTTCGATCTGCAGGGCCAGGAGGATTTCGGTGGTCTTGCGCGAGAAGCTGCGTTCGCTGGTCAGGAAGAAATTCTTCGCCACCTGCATGGTGATGGTGCTGCCACCGGACTGAATGTGCCCGCTTTTTACCAGCTGGGTAGCGGCACGCATCAAGCTGCTGGGATCGACGCCATAGTGGTTGGCGAAGTTGTCGTCTTCAGCACTTAGTAACGCATTGATGAAATTGGGAGGAATGTCGGCGAAACGGATTGGAGTGCGGCGCATTTCGCCAAATTCTGCGATCAATTTGTTGTCGCTGCTGTACACCCGCAAAGGAATCTGCAACTGAATACTTCTCAGCGCCTCCACGGATGGCAATCCGGGGCTAAGGTAAAGAAAAGCGCCGCTCAGACCCAGGAGCAGTCCGCAGAAAACGGCGACGATGGACCAACCGAAAAATTTCAGCAGACGAATCAAGGCTTTTGGATATCCAGGGCAAAGAATGAATTAGGCATCAGGGTTCAGGCTGTACAGAGAATGACCCGCGCTTGCAGTGAAAGCGGAAAAAACGCTCGGCATTATAAGCATTTTTCCGTGGGGAGCGTCATTTGCGCTTCTGTCAAGACGGGGGGTATTGAACGCAATGGATATTACAGAGTCCGTAACTCACGGATAGTCATAGGGAATTGGTAGTGCTAGGACTCTTCAATAAAAAAGCCAATACGCTTTTGGGGATCGACATCAGCTCCACGTCGGTGAAGCTGCTGGAGCTAAGTCGCCAGGGCGACCGCTATCGGGTCGAGGCCTATGCGGTCGAACCGCTGCCCGCCAGTGCCGTGGTCGAGAAAAATATCGCCGAGCTCGAAGGTGTGGGGCAGGCCCTTGCGCGCGTGCTGGTCAAGGCCAGAACCAGCCTCAGGAACGTCGCCGTGGCGGTCGCCGGCTCGGCGGTGATCACCAAGATCATCGAGATGGACGCCGGTCTTTCCGACGACGAGATGGAAAACCAGCTGAAGATCGAGGCCGATCAGTACATCCCTTATCCACTGGACGAAGTGGCGATCGATTTCGAAGTGCAGGGCGTGTCGGCGCGCAACCCCGAGCGGGTCAATGTGCTACTGGCCGCCTGTCGCAAGGAAAACGTCGAGGTTCGTGAAGCGGCTTTGGCCCTGGCCGGGTTGACCGCGCGCGTGGTCGATGTCGAAGCCTATGCCCTGGAGCGATCGTTTAGCCTGTTGGCAACCCAGCTGGCCGCCTCTCAGGAGCGTCTGACCGTGGCGGTGGTCGATATCGGCGCGACCATGACCACCCTGAACGTGCTGCACAATGGGCGAATCATCTACACCCGTGAACAATTGTTCGGCGGCCGTCAACTGACGGAAGAAATCCAGCGCCGTTATGGCCTGACGGTCGAGCAGGCGGGGCTGGCGAAGAAGCAGGGTGGTTTGCCGGACGATTACGTCAGCGAGGTCTTGCAGCCGTTTCGTGAGGCGTTGGTGCAACAGGTGTCGCGTTCGTTGCAGTTTTTCTTTGCCTCCGGCCAATACAACTCGGTCGATCACATCCTTCTGGCCGGCGGCACCGCCTCGGTCTCCGGGCTGGATCGGTTGATCGAGCAGCGCCTGGGTACGCCGACCCAGGTCGCCAATCCATTCTCCGACATGACCCTGGGCAGCAAGGTCAACGCCGGTGCCCTGGCCAGTGATGCCCCGGCGCTGATGATCGCCTGTGGGCTGGCCCTCAGGAGTTTTGACTGATGGCGCGGATCAATCTTTTACCCTGGCGCGAAGAGTTGCGCGAAAGGCGTCGCCAACGCTTTTTGCTGGCGTTGGTCGGTGTGCTGGTGGGGTCAGTGGGGGCGCTGTTGATTACGGATCAGGTCATTAACGGCGCCATTGATCGGCAAGTTGCCCGTAACGATTACATCGCCAGGCAGATTGCCGTGGTCGATGAGCGGATCAAACAGATCAGCGACCTGAAGGCTCGCCGTCAGCAACTCGTCGAGCGCATGCGCATTATCCAGGACCTGCAAGGCAACCGGCCGATCAGTGGGAGGATTTTCGATCAGTTGGCGCGTACCTTGCCGGATGGCGTGTATTTCACCGAGGTGAAAATGGTCGGCAAGACCTTGTCCATCACCGGTGCGGCGGAGTCCAACAATCGTGTTTCGGATTTGATGCGCAATCTTGATGCGTCCGACTGGTTCGATGCACCCAACCTTACGGAAGTCAAAGCGACCACCGCCGGTCAGCTGGATCAGACCAATGTTTTTCAGTTGACCGTCCGTCAGACTCAGCCGGCCATTGAGGGGGGTGCCAAATGAGGCCGTCCGAATGGCTCGAAGGGCTGCGCAAGATTGACATCAACGATCTGGACACCAACAACATGGGGTCCTGGCCAGTGGCGATCAAGGCCCTGGCGAGTGTCCTGCTCATGGTGCTGGTGCTGGCGCTGGGCTACAGCTTCTTGATCAGCGACCTGCAAAACCACCTCGAACTCAAGCGCGAGGAAGAGTCGACGCTCAAGGAGCAGTTCGCGACCAAAGGCCACATGGCGGCTAATCTGGAGCTGTATACCCAACAGATGAAGGAAATGGAGAACTCCTTCGGCGTTCTGCTGCGCCAATTGCCCAGCGACACCGAAGTGCCCGGGCTGCTGGAAGACATCACCCGCACCGGCCTGGGGAGCGGCCTGGAGTTCGAAGAGATCAAGCTGCTCCCGGAGGTCGCCCAGCAGTTTTACATCGAGCTCCCTATCCAGATCACCGTCACCGGCGCGTATCACGACCTGGCCACTTTCGTCAGCGGCGTGGCCGGCCTGCCGCGGATCGTCACCCTGCATGACTTCGATCTGGCGCCGGCCAATCCCGAAGGCGGTCCGAAGTTGCGCATGAGCATCCTTGCCAAGACCTACCGCTACAACGACAAGGGAGTGCAGAAATGAGCCCGGCTCGTTGCCTGTCGATGGTGATGTGTCTGGTCGTCCTGGCCGGCTGTGGTGGCGGCAATGATTTCAGCGATCTGGACGCCTACCTGAACGAAGTGCGCCTGCGTGCGCCCGGCAAGATTGAACCAACGCCGACATTCCGGTCTTACCCGACATTCACCTACAGCGCTGCCAACCTGCGTAGCCCGTTCTCCCGGCAGGTCAGGGTCGATCTGGCTGGCCAGAAGCGCGGCTCGCGCAACGTCAAACCCGACCCCAATCGGGTCAAGCAGTACCTCGAAGGTTTCAACATCGAGCAATTTGAAATGGTCGGCACGATCTCCAATGCGACCGGCTCCTTTGCACTGTTGCGCGGGGCGGGCGGTGTGCATCGGCTGAAAGTCGGCGATTACCTGGGGCGTAACGATGGACGGATTGTCGCCATCAGCGGCTCGCAAGTCGATGTGGTCGAAATCGTTCCCGATGGCGAAGGCGCCTGGCTGGAGCGGCCGCGGACCATCCCTTTGAAAGAGCACTCATAGTGGAACTCGAATAATGAACAGGATTTTCTCAACCTTCGGTATTTCGCTATGGATAGCGTTTCTGTCGCCGATGGTACAGGCGGCCAACCTCAAAACGCTGGATGTCGCGGCGCTGCCCGGTGATCGCGTCGAGTTGAAGTTGTCGTTCGATGGGCCGCCGCCGCAGCCCCAGGGTTATACGACAGAGCAGCCTGCGCGGATTGCGCTGGATCTGCCGGGGGTCACCAGTCAGCTGGCGAACAAGAATCGAGACCTGGGCGGCGGCAATGCCCGCAGCGCCACGGTGGTGGAGGCCAAGGACCGCACACGGCTGATCATCAGCCTGACCCAGTTAACCCCGTATAACGCACGCGTCGAAGGCAACAATCTTTTCGTGGTCGTCGGGCAGGGGGGCGGTAGCAAGGCGCCTAAACCGATCACCAGCGCGCCGCGCACAGCCACTGCGACGCCAGCGCCCGCCAGGGTCAATGCCCCCGTGGGCAAAGCCATCCGGGGCGTGGATTTCCAGCGCGGCACCCAGGGTGAAGGCAATGTGGTTATCGATCTGTCGGATCCGTCCATCGCCCCGGACATCCAGGAGCACGATGGCAAGATCATCGTCGGTTTCACCAAGACCCAACTGCCTGAACGGTTGCGCGTGCGCCTCGACGTCAAGGATTTCGCCACGCCGGTGCAGTTCGTCAACGCCAGCGCCACAGGTGATCGGGCCACCATCAGTATCGAGCCCAGCGGCGCCTTCGATTATTCGACCTATCAGACCGACAACAAACTGACCGTCAGCATCCGGCCGATGACTGTCGATGACCTGCAAAAGCGCAATACCGAACGCTTTGCCTACACCGGCGAAAAACTCTCGCTGAATTTTCAGGACATCGATGTGCGCTCGGTGCTGCAACTGATCGCCGATTTCACCAACCTCAATCTAGTGGCCAGTGACACGGTGCAGGGCGGCATCACGTTGCGCCTGCAGAATGTGCCGTGGGATCAGGCGCTGGATCTGGTGTTGAAAACCAAAGGCCTGGATAAGCGCAAGATCGGAAACGTGCTGCTGGTGGCGCCGGCCGATGAAATTGCCGCCCGGGAGCGTCAGGAGCTGGAGTCGCAGAAGCAGATCGCCGAACTGGCGCCTCTGCGTCGCGAACTGTTGCAGGTCAACTACGCCAAGGCCGCCGATATTGCCAAGCTGTTCCAGTCGGTGACCAGTGCCGAGGCGAAAATAGACGAGCGCGGTTCAATCACGGTCGATGAGCGGACCAACAACATCATTGCCTACCAGACCCAGGATCGCCTCGATGAACTGCGCCGCATCGTGGCGCAGCTGGATATTCCGGTGCGTCAGGTAATGATCGAGGCGCGCATCGTCGAAGCTAGCGTTGATTACGACAAGCAGTTGGGCGTGCGATGGGGTGGAAGCAAGACCGGTGGTAATTGGACAGGGTCGGGCGGTGCTTCTCCCGGCAACCCCATTACAGGGCAAAGCACCAGCCAACCCTTTGTTGATCTGGGCGCTACAAGTGCCACGTCCGGGATCGGCATTTCCTTTATCACTGACAACACGCTGCTGGACCTCGAGTTGAGCGCCATGGAAAAAACCGGCAATGGCGAAATTGTTTCGCAACCCAAGGTGGTCACGGCTGATAAGGAAACCGCGAAGATCCTGAAAGGTACTGAAATTCCGTATCCGGAATCCAGTTCCAGCGGCGCGACGTCGGTGACGTTCAAGCCGGCAGTCCTTTCGCTGGAGGTGACCCCGCAGATCACCCCGGACAATCGCATTATCATGGAGGTCAAGGTCACCAAGGATCAGCCGGACTACGCTAACCTAGTCCTTGGGCAGCCGCCGATCAACAAAAACGAAGTCAACGCCAAGGTCCTGATCAACGACGGCGAGACCATCGTCATTGGTGGGGTTTTCTCAAATACTCAGAGCAAGGTTGTAGATAAGGTGCCATTTCTCGGTGATGTGCCGTATCTTGGCCGCCTTTTCCGGCGTGATGTGGTTTCGGAGAAAAAATCCGAGCTGCTGGTCTTTCTCACACCGCGTATCATGAACAATCAGGCGATTGCTGTGAGTCATTGATTCTGTGCGAAATTTGATTCTTGTTGGACCGATGGGGGCTGGAAAAAGCACCATCGGCCGGTTGCTGGCCAAAGAGCTGCGCCTGCCATTCAAAGATTCCGATAAGGAAATTGAATTGCGCACGGGCGCCAATATCCCGTGGATTTTCGATAAGGAAGGCGAACCGGGCTTTCGTGATCGCGAGCAAGCGATGATTGCCGAGCTGTGCGCGTCCGACGGTGTGGTGTTGGCGACCGGCGGCGGAGCGGTGATGCGCGAAGCCAATCGCCGGGCGCTGCATGCCGGTGGTCGAGTGGTCTATCTGCATGCGTCTGTCGAGCAGCAGGTGGGTCGAACGGCCCGCGATCGCAATCGGCCACTGTTGCGCACGGCCGATCCGGCCAAGACCCTGCGGGATTTGCTGGCGATCCGTGATCCGCTGTATCGGGAAATCGCCGACCTTGTGGTGGAAACCGATGAGCGGCCACCGCGGATGGTGGTGCTCGACATTCTCGACCGCTTGCAGCAGCTACCGCCCCGTTAATGCGCGGCGCGAAATGCGCTATCCTCGGCGTCCTGTCGCAGCCGCTCAAGGTTGTGGCGGATGGCTACCGAACGGCGTCACACCAGCGGACGCCGTGGAATTCGTTAACTCAAGGCAGGATGCCTGATTCCATCTTCACTGTGGGGACACATGCAGACACTCAAGGTCGATCTAGGCGAGCGCAGCTACCCGATTCATATTGGCGAAGGTTTGTTGGATCAGCCTGAGCTGCTGGCCCCGCATATCCGCGGACGGCAGGTGGCGATCATCTCCAACGAGACCGTCGCGCCGCTCTACCTCGAGCGTCTGACTCGCAGCCTCGCGCAGTTCTCGGTGATTTCCGTGGTGCTGCCCGACGGCGAAGCCTTCAAGACCTGGGAAACCCTGCAACTGATTTTCGATGGCCTGCTGACCGCACGGCACGACCGCCGCACCACAGTGATCGCTCTCGGCGGCGGAGTGATCGGTGACATGGCCGGTTTTGCGGCCGCCTGCTACCAGCGCGGCGTTGATTTCATCCAGGTGCCGACCACCCTGTTGTCGCAAGTCGACTCCTCGGTGGGCGGCAAAACCGGGATCAATCACCCACTCGGCAAGAACATGGTCGGCGCCTTCTATCAGCCCAATGTGGTGCTGATCGATACCGCCACCCTCAACACCCTGCCGGCCCGCGAACTGTCCGCCGGGCTGGCGGAAGTCATCAAATACGGGCTGATTTGCGACGAGCCGTTCCTGACCTGGCTCGAAGAAAACGTCGATCGCCTGCGCGCCCTGGACCAGGCCGCCCTGACGTACGCCATCGAACGCTCCTGCGCAGCCAAGGCTGCGGTGGTCGGTGCCGACGAGAAAGAGACCGGCGTGCGTGCCACGCTCAACCTGGGCCATACCTTCGGCCACGCGATCGAAACCCATATGGGCTATGGTGTCTGGCTACATGGTGAAGCGGTCGCTGCTGGCACTGTAATGGCTCTGGAAATGTCCGCGCGCCTGGGCTGGATCAGCGAACAGGAACGTGATCGCGGTATTCGTCTGTTCCAGCGTGCCGGCCTGCCGGTCATCCCGCCGCAAGAGATGACTGAAGCCGATTTTCTCGAACACATGGCAATTGACAAGAAAGTGATCGACGGTCGTTTGCGCCTGGTGCTGCTGCGCCACATGGGCGAAGCAGTGGTGACCGACGATTATCCGAAAGAGGTTTTACAGGCCACGCTGGGAGCGGATTACCGCGCCCTGGCTCAGCTTAAAGGTTAATAAGATCCCGATGACTAGTTTGCATGCCGACGAGGCTTTCCTCGGCCATTACCAGTTAAGTCATGACCCTTTCGCTCCACGGGTGCCTGGCTTCAAATTTTTCCCGGCCCAGCGCAAACCGGTGCTGGGGCAGCTGCATCATCTGGCCCGTTACAGCCAGTTGCTGCTGGTGGTCACTGGCCCTCAAGGCAGCGGCAAAACCCTGTTGCGTCAGGCCCTGGTGGCCAGCACCAACAAACAGTCAGTGCAGAGCGTGGTGGTTTCCGCCCGTGGCGCCGGCGATGCTGCTGGTGTATTGAATCAGGTGGCTCAGGCGCTGAACGTTGCCCAGGCCGAGGTCGGTGCGATCCTGGCTCAAGTGGTGCAGCTTGCGCTCACGGGGCAGGAAGTCTATTTGCTGGTGGATGACGCCGAGCAACTCGACGAGTCCGCGCTGGAAGCCTTGCTGGCCCTGGCTGCCGGTGCACCGGAAGGTCGCCCGCACGTGTTCCTGTTCGGCGAGTCCTCGCTGATTGCTCAACTTGAAGCGCTGAGCCTCGAGGAAGAGCGTTTCCACGTCATCGAATTGCAGCCTTACACCGAAGAAGAAACCCGCGAATACCTGGATCAGCGTCTTGAAGGCGCCGGCCGGGGAATCGAACTTTTCACCGCGGATCAGATCTCTGATATTCACGAAAGCTCCGACGGTTGGCCTGGCACTATTAACCAGGTCGCCCGCGATGCGATGATCGAAGCCATGATTGCCAGCCGCTCAGCGGTCAAGCGTCCAAGTATGGGGTTCAACATGCCGAAGAAACACGTATTGGCGATTTCCGCCGTCGTCGTGGTCGCGGTAGCCGCCGCCTGGTTGATGCCGGGTCGCAGCAAAGCACCGACCACCGGCACACCTGCCAACGAACAGGCGCAACTGCCGCTGGGCCAGGGCACGCCACAACCTAACAGTAGCGGCGCTCCAGCCGTGGAATTCGCGGGTAACTCGCAGCCGATGCCATTACCGCTGGTCGGTAACTCGCAGCCGGTGATGCGTGGTCCGTTGGCCGAAGCGGCCGGTGGCATTACCGAAGGTGATGATGGCGTACCCGTCGAAGGCTCCAGCGCCACACCGCCGACCGTGACCACCACCGCGCCGCCGGCAGGCGTTCCGGCGGGGCCTGCGCCGACACCGGCCGCCAAGCCGACGCCTGCGCCGACTCAGGTCGCAACCGCCAAGCCAGTAGCGCCTGTTGCCAAGCCAGCCCCTGCGCCTGCGCCTGTTGCCAAACCGGCTCCAGCGCCCGCCAAGCCGGCCGTCGCGGTCAAACCTGCCGAGAAGCCAGTCACCGTGGCCAAAGCCGCCGGTGGCGGCTGGTACGCAGGTCAGGCGCCGGGTAACTACGTGGTGCAGATCCTTGGCACCAGCTCTGAGGCGACCGCGCAAAGCTTCGTCAAGGAGCAGGGCGGCGAGTACCGTTATTTCAAGAAAGTGCTCAACGGCAAGCCGCTTTACGTCATCACCTACGGTAACTTCGCCAACCGCGATGCAGCCGTTACTGCCATCAAGGCCTTGCCAGCGAAGGTTCAGGCTGGTAAACCTTGGCCTCGCACTGTCGCCAGCGTCCAACAGGAACTGGCAACAACTCGCTGAAGATTCGGCGGCCTTACCCAGGCCGCCTCTCCCGGCACCTCAAAATTTCTGCAAGTGCGCGCTGCCTAAAGGGTCCGCTGGCGCTTGCTGACGACCGCGTTGCGCGCCAACATGCGCGAGGCTGCGTTGCGGGATTTGCCAAGGGAAGAGCCATTGGCAGCATCCCGCGCCTTGCCTCGCACATGTTGGCATCACAACGCGGTTCGTCAGCAAGCACCAGCAGACCCTGGGGCGCGTGCCTTGTGGTGTCTGCGTCACAGTAGTCTTTGAGTCGCTGCGGTCAAAATTAAAAAAGTTTTGACTAGCACAGCATATCGCTTTAAACCTTTCACAAATGCGACATAGATTTGCGACATTTCGTCGTCAAATTTGTGAGCCTCAGTGTCGGTGTGTACAATGACCTCCCTTTTGCCCCGCAAAGCTGGCGTACGTTCGGCGTGGATGGTAACTGGTTGAATTGAAAAGAAATTTGCCTCGATAAGAGGCAGCCTGGTGAGAAAGTGTCTATGAAAGCAGGTCTGTACCAACCAGATGAATTCAAGGATAACTGCGGTTTCGGCCTGATAGCCCATATGCAGGGCGAGCCCAGTCATACCCTTTTGCAAACGGCCATTGAGGCCCTGACCTGCATGACCCACCGCGGTGGGATCAACGCCGACGGCAAGACCGGTGACGGTTGCGGTCTGCTGATTCAAAAGCCGGATGTGTTCCTGCGGGCCATCGCCCAGGAAACCTTTGGCGTCGAACTGCCCAAGCAATATGCCGTGGGCATGGTCTTCTTCAACCAGGATCCGGTAAAAGCCGAAGCTGCTCGCGAGAACATGAACCGCGAGATCCTGGCCGAAGGCCTGACCCTGGTCGGCTGGCGCAAAGTGCCGATCGACACCAGCGTCCTCGGTCGCCTGGCCCTCGAGCGCCTGCCGCAGATCGAACAAGTGTTCATCGGTGGTGAAGGCCTGAGCGATCAGGACATGGCGATCAAGCTGTTCAGCGCCCGTCGTCGTTCGTCCGTGGCCAACGCCGCCGACGTCGATCACTACATCTGCAGCTTTTCCCACAAGACCATTATTTACAAAGGCCTGATGATGCCGGCGGATTTGACCGCCTTCTATCCAGACCTGAGCGACCAGCGCCTGCAAACCTCGATCTGCGTGTTCCACCAGCGCTTTTCGACCAACACGCTGCCGAAATGGCCGCTGGCGCAGCCGTTCCGCTTCCTCGCCCACAACGGCGAGATCAACACCATCACCGGCAACCGCAACTGGGCCCAGGCTCGTCGCACCAAGTTCACCAACGATCTGATGGATCTGGAAGAACTCGGCCCGCTGGTGAACCGCGTCGGTTCCGACTCCTCCAGCATGGACAACATGCTCGAGCTGATGGTTACCGGTGGCATCGACCTGTTCCGTGGCGTGCGGATGATCATTCCGCCTGCGTGGCAGAACGTCGAAACCATGGACCCGGATCTGCGTGCGTTCTACGAATACAACTCGATGCACATGGAGCCGTGGGACGGCCCGGCCGGCGTGGTCATGACCGACGGTCGTTACGCGGTGTGCCTGCTCGACCGTAACGGTCTGCGTCCGGCGCGTTGGGTCACCACCAAGAACGGTTTCATTACCCTGGCCTCGGAAATCGGTGTCTGGAACTACCAGCCCGAAGACGTGATCGCCAAGGGTCGCGTTGGCCCGGGCCAGATCTTTGCCGTGGACACCGAAACCGGTCAGATCCTCGACACCGATGCCATCGACAACCGCTTGAAGTCACGTCATCCATACAAGCAATGGCTGCGCAAGAATGCCCTGCGCATCCAGGCGACCATGGAAGACAACGACCACGGTTCGGCGTTCTACGACGTCGATCAGCTCAAGCAGTACATGAAGATGTATCAGGTCACGTTCGAAGAGCGCGACCAGGTGCTGCGTCCGCTCGGCGAGCAAGGCTACGAAGCCGTCGGCTCGATGGGCGACGATACGCCGATGGCTGTGCTGTCCCAGCGTGTACGCACGCCGTACGACTATTTCCGCCAGCAGTTCGCGCAGGTGACCAACCCGCCGATCGACCCGCTGCGCGAAGCCATCGTCATGTCGCTGGAAGTCTGCCTCGGCGCCGAGCGCAACATCTTCCAGGAGTCGCCGGAACACGCCTCGCGCGTGATCCTCAGCTCGCCGGTCGTTTCCCCGGCCAAGTGGCGTTCGCTGATGAACCTCGATCGCCCGGGCTTCGAGCGTCAGATCATCGACCTCAACTACGACGAGAGCGTCGGCCTCGAAGCGGCGGTGCGTAATGTCGCCGATCAGGCTGAAGAAGCCGTGCGCGCCGGTCGCACCCAGATCGTGCTGAGTGACCGTCATATCGCCCCGGGCAAGCTACCGATTCACGCTTCGCTCGCCACCGGCGCGGTACACCATCGCCTGACCGAAAAAGGCCTGCGTTGCGACTCCAACATCCTGGTAGAAACCGCCACTGCTCGCGATCCGCATCACTTTGCGGTGCTGATCGGCTTCGGTGCTTCGGCAGTTTATCCGTTCCTGGCCTACGAAGTGCTGGGCGACCTGATCCGCACCGGTGAAGTGCTGGGCGACCTCTATGAGGTGTTCAAGAACTACCGCAAAGGGATCACCAAGGGCCTGCTCAAGATCCTGTCGAAGATGGGCATTTCGACCATCACGTCGTATCGCGGTGCGCAGTTGTTCGAAGCCATCGGCCTGTCCGAAGAAGTCTGCGAACTGAGCTTCCGTGGCGTGCCAAGCCGCATCAAGGGTGCGCGCTTCGTCGACATCGAAGCTGAGCAGAAAGCCTTGGCGGCCGAAGCCTGGAGCCCGCGCAAGCCGATCCAGCAGGGCGGTCTGTTGAAGTTCGTCCACGGTGGCGAATATCACGCCTACAACCCGGATGTGGTCAACACCCTGCAAGCCGCTGTGCAGCAGGGCGACTACGCCAAATTCAAGGAATACACGTCACTGGTGGATAACCGCCCGGTGTCGATGATCCGCGACCTGTTCAAGGTCAAGACCCTGGACACGCCGCTGGACATCAGCGAGATCGAACCGCTGGAATCGGTGCTCAAGCGCTTCGACTCCGCGGGCATCTCCCTCGGCGCTCTGTCGCCGGAAGCCCACGAAGCCCTGGCCGAAGCAATGAACCGCCTCGGTGCGCGTTCCAACTCCGGCGAAGGCGGCGAAGACCCGGCGCGCTACGGCACCATCAAGAGCTCGAAAATCAAGCAGGTCGCCACTGGCCGCTTCGGTGTGACCCCGGAATACCTGGTCAACGCTGAAGTGTTGCAGATCAAGGTCGCCCAGGGTGCCAAGCCAGGCGAAGGTGGTCAGTTGCCAGGCGGCAAGGTCAACGGTCTGATCGCCAAGCTGCGTTACGCAGTACCGGGCGTGACCCTGATCTCGCCTCCGCCGCACCACGACATCTATTCGATCGAAGACTTGTCGCAGCTGATTTTCGACCTGAAACAAGTCAACCCGAAGGCACTGGTTTCGGTGAAGCTGGTGGCAGAAGCGGGCGTCGGCACCATCGCTGCCGGTGTGGCCAAGGCCTACGCGGACTTGATCACCATCTCCGGCTACGACGGCGGCACCGGTGCATCGCCACTGACCTCGATCAAATACGCGGGCGCACCGTGGGAGCTAGGCCTGGCCGAAACCCATCAGACCCTGCGTGGCAACGACCTGCGCGGCAAGGTCCGGGTACAGACCGATGGCGGCCTGAAAACCGGCCTCGACGTGATCAAGGCAGCGATCCTCGGTGCTGAAAGCTTCGGCTTCGGCACCGCGCCAATGATCGCCCTGGGCTGCAAGTACCTGCGCATCTGCCACCTGAACAACTGCGCCACCGGCGTCGCGACTCAGAACGAGAAGCTGCGCAAGGATCACTACATCGGTACTGTCGACATGGTGGTGAACTTCTTCACCTACGTCGCCGAAGAAACCCGTGAGTGGCTGGCCAAGCTGGGCGTGCGCTCCCTCGAAGAACTGATCGGCCGTACCGATCTGCTGGAAGTGCTTGAAGGCCAGACCGCCAAGCAAAACCACCTGGACCTGACCCCGTTGCTCGGCAGCGATCATATCCCGGCAGATAAGCCTCAATTCTGCCAGGTCGACCGCAACCCGCCGTTCGACAAAGGCCTGCTGGCCGAGAAAATGGTCGACCTGGCCACTTCGGCCATCAACGACCTGAGCGGCGCCGATTTCGCCCTGGATATCTGCAACTGCGACCGTTCCATCGGCGCGCGGATCTCCGGTGAAATCGCTCGCAAGCACGGCAACCAGGGCATGGCCAATGCGCCGATCACCTTCCGCTTCAAAGGGACGGCGGGTCAGAGCTTCGGTGTGTGGAACGCCGGTGGCCTGAACATGTACCTGGAAGGCGACGCCAACGACTACGTCGGCAAAGGCATGACTGGCGGCAAGCTGGTCATCGTTCCGCCAAAAGGCAGCATCTACAAGACTCAGGACAGTGCCATTATCGGCAACACCTGCCTGTATGGCGCCACCGGCGGCAAGCTGTTCGCCGCCGGCACCGCAGGCGAGCGTTTCGCGGTGCGTAACTCCGGTGCTCACACCGTGGTGGAAGGCACTGGCGATCACTGCTGCGAGTACATGACCGGTGGTTTCGTCTGCGTCTTGGGCAAGACCGGTTACAACTTCGGCTCAGGCATGACCGGCGGTTTCGCCTACGTGCTCGACCAGGACAACACCTTCGTTGACCGGGTCAACCACGAACTGGTGGAAATCCAGCGGATCAGCGGCGAAGCGATGGAAGCCTACCGTAGCCACCTGCAACGCGTGCTGAACGAGTACGTCGAGGAAACCGACAGCGAGTGGGGTCGTGAACTCGCGGAAAACCTCGATGACTACCTGCGCCGTTTCTGGTTGGTCAAGCCAAAGGCTGCCAGCTTGAAAACGTTGCTTTCCAGCACCCGTGCCAACCCGCAGTGATATGCGCCTGAAGAGTTTGATGAGGTTTTAACAATGGCTGAACGTCTGAATAACGACTTCCAGTTCATCGACGTCGGGCGCAAAGATCCGAAGAAGAAACTGTTGCGTCAACGCAAGAAAGAGTTCGTGGAAATCTACGAACCGTTCAAACCCCAGCAGTCGGCCGACCAGGCCCACCGCTGCCTGGGTTGCGGTAACCCGTATTGCGAATGGAAGTGCCCGGTGCACAACTTCATTCCGAACTGGCTGAAACTGGTGGCCGAGGGCAACATCCTCCAGGCCGCCGAGTTGTCGCACCAGACCAACACCTTGCCGGAAGTCTGCGGCCGGGTTTGCCCTCAGGATCGTCTGTGCGAGGGTGCCTGCACCCTCAATGACGGTTTTGGTGCGGTAACCATCGGTTCGGTCGAGAAGTACATCACCGACACCGCGTTCGCCATGGGCTGGCGCCCGGACATGTCCAAGGTCAAGCCGACCGGCAAGCGTGTTGCGGTAATCGGTGCGGGCCCTGCGGGCCTGGGCTGTGCCGACGTGCTGGTGCGCGGCGGTGTGACCCCGGTGGTGTTCGACAAGAACCCGGAAATCGGCGGTCTGCTGACTTTTGGCATCCCCGAGTTCAAGCTGGAAAAGACCGTGCTGAGCAATCGCCGCGAAGTCTTCACCGGCATGGGCATCGAGTTCCGCCTGAACACCGAAGTGGGCAAGGACGTGACCATCGAGCAATTGCTCGAAGAATACGATGCCGTGTTCATGGGCATGGGTACCTACACCTACATGAAGGGCGGCTTTGCCGGTGAAGATCTGCCGGGCGTGTATGACGCGCTCGACTTCCTGATCGCCAACGTCAACCGCAACCTGGGCTTTGAAAAGTCGCCGGAAGATTTCGTCGACATGAAAGGCAAGAAGGTCGTGGTGCTCGGCGGTGGCGACACGGCGATGGACTGCAACCGTACCTCGATTCGCCAGGGCGCCAAGTCGGTGACCTGTGCCTATCGTCGTGACGAAGCGAACATGCCGGGCTCGCGCAAAGAGGTGAAGAACGCCAAGGAAGAAGGCGTGAAATTCCTCTACAACCGCCAGCCGATCGCCATCGTGGGTGAAGACCGCGTCGAAGGTGTGAAGGTGGTCGAGACCCGTCTCGGCGAACCGGACGCCCGTGGTCGTCGCAGCCCCGAGCCGATCCCGGGTTCCGAAGAGATCATCCCGGCCGATGCCGTGGTCATTGCTTTCGGCTTCCGTCCAAGCCCGGCGTCGTGGTTCGAACAGTTCAGCATCCAGACCGACAGCCAGGGCCGCGTCGTGGCGCCGGAACAAGGTCAATACAAGCACCAGACCAGCAACCCGAAAATCTTCGCCGGTGGCGACATGGTGCGCGGTTCCGACCTGGTGGTAACGGCGATCTTCGAAGGCCGCAATGCCGCTGAAGGGATCCTGGATTACCTGGGCGTCTAAACCCCCGCACTGATCGTTCCCACGCTCCGCGTGGGAATGCCCCCATGGACGCTCTGCGTCCGCTCTTAAAGTCGTGACGCAGAGCGTCACAGGATGCATTCCCACGCAGAGCGTGGGAACGATCTGGCGAGTGAAACCGCGACAAATTGACCCGATAGACAAAAGGATCGGCTCTTGCCGTGCCTTTTGCGTCGCGCTCTGAGAAAATGCCCGCACTTTTTTTCCGGATGCCGACATGACTGCCCTGAAGAACGACCGTTTCCTTCGCGCCCTGCTCAAGCAACCCGTAGACGTCACCCCCGTGTGGATGATGCGCCAGGCCGGTCGCTACCTGCCTGAATACCGCGCCAGCCGTGCCAAGGCCGGTGACTTCATGAGCCTGTGCATGAACCCGGCGTTCGCTTGCGAAGTCACGATGCAGCCGCTCGACCGCTATCCACAACTGGATGCGGCGATCCTCTTCTCCGACATCCTGACCATCCCCGACGCCATGGGCCAGGGCCTGTACTTCGAAACCGGAGAAGGTCCGCGCTTCAAGAAAGTCGTCAGCACCCTGGCCGACATCGAAGCCCTGCCGATTCCTGATCCACAGAAAGACCTCGGCTACGTCATGGACGCGGTCAGCACCATTCGCCGCGAACTGAACGGCCGCGTGCCGCTGATCGGCTTCTCCGGCAGCCCGTGGACCCTGGCCACCTACATGGTCGAAGGCGGCTCGTCGAAAGACTTCCGCAAGACCAAGGCCATGCTCTACGACAACCCGCAAGCCATGCACCTGCTGCTGGACAAGCTCGCACAGTCGGTCACCTCTTACCTCAACGGCCAGATCATGGCCGGTGCGCAGGCGGTGCAGATCTTCGACACCTGGGGCGGTAACCTCTCGGCGGCGGCCTATCAGGAATTCTCCCTGGCCTACATGCGCAAAATCGTCAGCGGCCTGATCCGTGAACACGAAGGCCGCAAAGTGCCGGTCATCCTGTTCACCAAAAACGGTGGCCTGTGGCTGGAAAGCATTGCCGACGCAGGCGCGGATGCGCTGGGCCTGGACTGGACCTGCGACATTGGCGAAGCCCGCCAACGCGTCGGCAGCAAAGTCGCCCTGCAAGGCAACATGGACCCAACCGTGCTCTACGCCAAGCCAGAAGCCATCCGCACCGAAGTCGGCCGCATTCTCGCCAGCTACGGCAAGGGCAGCGGCCACGTGTTCAATCTTGGCCATGGCATCACGCCGGAAGTCGACCCGGAACATGCTGGGGCGTTCCTGCGCGCGGTGCATGAACTGTCGGCGCAGTATCACGAGTGATCGCTGCCCGATAATGAAAACGCCCGGCATCTGCCGGGCGTTTTTGTATGAGGTACCAGATCGTACACGGTCAATGTGGGAGCGAGCCTGCTCGCGAATAGGTCGGCACATCCAACTGAGATGTTTGCTGACAGACCGCTTTCGCGAGCAGGCTCGCTCCCACAGGGTTTTGCATCAGGCCTTTACATCGCCCAACGGCGGCAACTTCGCCAGTTTCAACGCCACCAACAGCGCGATCACCAACAACCCGCCAATAAACAACCCGATCCCGTTCCAGCCACCCAGGTGCCAGGCCACTCCGCCCGCCGTACCCGCGATACTCGACCCGGCGTAATAACTGAACAGGTACAGCGACGACGCCTGGCCCTTGGCTTTGATCGCCCGGCGGCCGATCCAGCTGCTGGCCACGGAGTGGGCGCCGAAGAAGCCAAAGGCGAAGATCAGCATGCCGAGGATCACCAGTGGCAACGGCGTGAGCAGGGTCAGGGCGACGCCCGCGAGCATGACCACAATGGTTGCCCAGAGCACTTTGCGCCGGCCGAGCTGGTCGGCCAGGGCGCCGATTTTCGCCGAGCTGTAGATGCCCGACAGGTACACCACCGAGAGCATCCCGACGAAGGCCTGATCCATGTGATACGGCTCGGCCAGCAAGCGATAGCCGATGTAGTTGAACAGGGTGACGAACGCGCCCATCAGCACGAACGCTTCAACAAACAGCAACGGCAGGCCGGCATCGCGAAAGTGCATGGTGAAGCCGTCCAGCAAGCTGCGTGGATGCAGCGAGCGAGCACGGAAGTTGCGTGACTCGGGGAGGATTTTCCAGAACACCGCTGCGGCAATCAGCGCCAGGCCACCGATGACCAGCATCGCCGTGTGCCAGCTGACGAAGTCGATCAGTACCCCGACGATCAACCGTCCACACATGCCGCCGATGGCGTTGCCACCGATGTACAAACCCATGGCCAGGCCGATGTGCTGCGGGTGGATCTCTTCGCTCAGGTAAGTCATCGCCACCGCCGCCAGACCGCTCAACGACAGCCCCACCAGCGCCCGCATCACCAGCACGCCTTGCCAGCTCGGGATCATCGCGCTGGCCATGGTGCAGAGGGCTGCGGCGAACAGCGCGGCGACCATCACCGGTTTACGCCCGATGCGATCGGAGATGGGACCGGTGATCAGCAAGCCGATGGCGAGCATGCCGGTGGCGACCGACAGAATCAGGCTGCTCTGGGCCGCGTTGATGGAAAACTCGCGGGACAACAGCGGCATCATCGGTTGCACGCAGTAGAGCAGGGCAAAGGTCGCGAAGCCGCCGGAGAACAGCGCCAGCACCGTGCGCATGAACATCGGCGTGCCTTTTTCAATGTAGATCTCGTTTAGCTCGGTGACGACATCGTCCCGCGCGGCGGGCGGAATTTCATGGGCGAGTGGGGCGACAGCAGTTTTCACTTCAAACCTCGGAGGGCGCAGCCGGTCAGGCAATGAAAAAATCATATAGCTGGCTAATGATTCAATCCAATATATTGTTCGACCTGTTTGATAGGTTTTACGACCTAATGGAGTTTTCATGGAATTGCGCCACCTGCGCTACTTCATCGCCGTCGCCGAAGAACTGCATTTCGGCCGCGCCGCCCAGGTGCTGGGCATCTCGCAACCTCCGTTGAGCCAGCAGATTCAGGCGCTGGAGCAGGAGGTGGGCGCGCGATTGTTCGAACGGACCAATCGTCGGGTCGAACTCAGTGAGGCCGGTCGGCTGTTTCTGGAAGAGGCGCGGCTGGTGTTGGCTCAGGTCGACAAAGCGGCGGATGTGGCACGACGGGCACAACTCGGTGAATTGGGTGAACTGAAGATCGGCTTCACCTCGTCGGCGCCCTTCAACTCGACCATTCCCCAGGCGATTTTTTCGTTTCGCCAGCGCTTCCCGGCGGTGCACCTGAACCTAAGGGAAATGAGCAGCACCCAAGTGGCCGATGCGCTGGTGGACGAGTCGATCGAAGTTGGCATCATGCGACCGCTGGGCTTGCCGGACTCCCTCAGCGTGGTGGAACTGATGCGCGAGCCACTGGTGGCGGTACTCAGCTCCAAGCATCCACTGGTGAACGGCAGCGAAGAGGGCCTGTTCCTGTCAGCCCTTGCCCTCGAACCGTTCGTATTTTTCCCACGCAGCTATGGCAGCGGTCTGTATGCACAATTGCTCAGCCTGGCCCGAGATGCCGGCTTCAGCCCGCACTTCGCCCAGGAGGCTGGCGAGGCAATGACCATCATCGGGCTGGTGGCGGCGGGGCTTGGGGTGTCGGTGTTACCGGCGTCTTATCAGCGGATGCGTATCGACGGTGTGGTGTATCGGCCTTTGCTCGATCCGGAAGCGGTGTCGGCGGTGTGGCTGGTGCAGCGCAAGGATCAGAAGTCGCCGATGGCCAAGGCGTTTGTGGAGTTGTTGACGCGTAAGGTTGAGCCTTTGAAGCCGTAACAACGGGTGACCTCACTGAGGTCACCCGTTTTTCTTTCCTAAGCACTACACCGAGACCCGCACCTGCAATCGTCGACCAATGACATCCATCAAATCGCAACCGTCGCGCAATGACGTCACCAACACCCGCGCCAGCTCACTGTGAACGCCCTCGCTAGACGCGAAATTTTCCAGCAGTTGGGTCGCGGTGCGAATGCGATAGGCCGCTGTTTCGTGCAACACGTCCAGCGGTGCTTCGGTGTCGATCACCAACGATGCGATGGTGCAGTCGATGCCGGTGATAGGCATATATCGATCCATGACAAAAAACCTCCATTTGGTAACAGAACGGTACTACTCAGCATTGGCTGTTTGACGGAACTGCGGATGACCCATCGGCCAGGTCCAGTTTGTCTAGCACCCGATTGACCAATAACTCCCCCAGCACGGCCAGTTGCTGGATGGCCAACGCCACATTGCGGCGCGAGCCTTCCAGTTCGCCGGCCAGATCGGTGCTCATGACATTCAGCGAGGCAAGGGTTTCGCAGGCGTGACAGAGCAGGGATTCCGTGTCGGCATCCGGGACAATGGTGAAGACGTGGCTGACAGGGTCGGGACGGTCTGGATTGCGCAGGCGGGCGCTGACGCGGCGTTCGGTGATTTCGGAGAGCTTGGGTAAATCGACGGTGTTGTCGGATGATGGATTTTGCGAATCCGAGGGGGTAGGGGGGATCTTTTTCATATTGGAATTCCCTTAAAAATTTAAGAAACCACTAACCCCATGCAGTAAGCCAAGATTGATTGGCGGCGTGCAAAGGAGAGTGGAACGGTAGATTTATTACCAGAAAATTCTATTTAATTAATCAAATAAATGAACATCTGCATAATTAAATGATTCATTTCTTGTCAGGTAAATTCTGTAGGAAATTGCTGTGGGAAATGGCCGTGGGAAGTTTCGCTAAGTTGAGTGGTTAATAGCAATAGAACGACATTCCAAGAGTCGGGAGTGAAATATCATTTAACGATTGTTTGCCATGTTTGCGACATTAATTTTTGTACAACTCCTAGAGGTATAGGATGCTGATATCTCACAGCGGCACCTCTGTAGTTTTCAGTAAGGGCGTGCAGTTGGTTCAAGCTATAAATGGTTGATATTTAATGTATAAGAAAGAAAAAACAGAAAACTTGAAGAATAATATTAAATACTTGATAAAGAGTCGCGGAGAGACGCAACTGTCCTTGTGCAATGCGAGTGGGCTGACTCGGACCACGATATATAATATCTTGGAAGGGCGGGTGGTGAACGTTCAACAATCTACGATTAGAAAAATTTCTGATTTCTTTGGTGTCTCTTATAAGGAGATAGAGACTGTTGATTTTGAAGAAAGGGACATCATAGAAAGTAGTGTATCTTTGCAAGGTAATATGAATCCAGCAGCCGTCCCTATCATTAAAGAGAGCTTGCTTGAGCAGAGTCTTGGCAAGAGGATTGGCGAGTTGGTCGTAACCCATCCGCTGACTTACTACTTCGGTACGGCCTGCAATTTAATCGGTGTGCTTCTGGAAAATGAAATTAGCGGTGTGAATGAGTCGGGGGATTTGTTAATAGTCAAGAAGGGCTTGTCGAGTAGCAATAAAGAAAAATTGGTGTACGACAAGGCGACGAAACGGTTGTTCATAACCAGTGAGCCTTGCTGTTGCTCTGATGTTGTTCTTGTAATTGGGGAGGTAATGGAGGAGAGGTTCAATGGATAGTGTTTCGGAAAACAGAAGGTATAAGCTGTTAGGGTTCGAGAATAGTAAGAGGCTTGCCGTTGTCATGGTTGTCTCAACGGGAAAGGTCATAAAAGTTAAGCTCGATGAGTTATTAAAAAGTGAAATGGTGGATGATTTAAGCAGGTCGGAGATAAAGTCGGTGTACAGGAAGTTTTATTCTGGCGGGGCTGCATTGACGGCGTATGAGGTAAATGATCGGCATGAAAAGTTGTGGATGGTTTATGTCGCTCTCAATCTACTGCTTTTTGCGCTATATATTTTTACTAATATTGCTGCGACAAAGCTTGTGTATATCGAATCGATTGGTGTTGTCGTAACTCCCGGAGTTTTTCTGTACCCACTTACATTTTTAATAGTCGATATGTTAAATGAGTTTTATGGCCTTAGATTGGCAAGAAAAGCCATTCTATTTGCATTCGCAAGTAATTCGCTCATTACTATTTTGCTGAGTGCGACCAGCTATCTTCCTGGCTTGTCAGGTTGGAAGCTTGATGCGCCTTACAGCGAAGTCGTGACGCACGTGTCCTCGGTGTTGGTAGCGTCCTCTGTATCTTTTATTTTTTCTGAATATGCAAATTCTTTTTTGCTGAGCAAAATAAAGGAGCTTACGAATGCAAGATTGTTATTTTTGCGTGTGTTTTTAAGTACGTTTTTTGCGGTGATAATAGACAGTTTTATTTTTTGTTTTATTGCGTTTTACGGAACGATGACAAATGCGGAGATACTTAATATTGTTTATGTCCAGGTCGCCATAAAGATGTGTTTCGCTGTTTTTAACGTTTTGCCTGCGTATGGAGCAAGGTCCTTATTTAAGAGGTATGTAGCTGGAACACAGGCTGCGTAAAAGGCAGGGGGGAGCTCCCCCTGCACTGCTAAATGCTATTTAATGTGCAGTTTTTCTTTCAGGCTTTTCATCACCGTTGATTTGTTTTTGAGATACTCATTAAAGCCTTCTGCTCGAAGATTGCACGCGTCACAGTCACCACATCCACTGCCTTTTATTCCGTTGTAGCAAGTCAGTGTGTGGTGCCGAATTAATTCAAACTTTCCATGGTGATCGGCCAAAGCCCAAATTTCAGACTTGTTTAGCCACATGAGTGGGGTTTCAATTCGTAATTTATAGTCCATCCCCAATTCAACGGCGTTATTTATAGCCTTGATGAATTCATTCCTGCAATCCGGATAGCCTGAAAAGTCGGTTTCACAAACACCTGTGATTACAGTTGTGGCGCCAACTTGATAGGCATAAATAGAAGCTAGCGTTAAAAACAGAATATTCCGGCCAGGTACGAAAGTGTTTGGCAGGCTCTCCCCTGAACTGGCGGTGGTAGGGACTGGAATGTTGTCGCGAGTCAGGCTGCTGATAGCTAACTCGTTTAATAATGAAACGTCGAGCACCTTGTGCACTGTCACACCAAGTTTTGCCGAAAGCTGTTGCGCCACTTCAATCTCTGCACGATGGCGCTGACCATAATCAAACGTAATGCAGTGTATTTCATCATAGGTTTGCAATGCGTGGATCAAGCAAGTTGTTGAGTCTTGTCCACCACTAAAAACGATGACTGCCTTGTTATTCATACTTTCTCATCCTTGGGTAGTCCCGGGGGACATTGACCCTACCGCGAAGCTAAAGCTCTGGCTGTGGGACGTTTCCGAAATGACATACTCCGTTTTCTCTATGTTTCATTTGTTTGCCGAGGACGCAGATGTGGCGAGCCCGCTGCTTGATTCAGAAGTGTCGGCGGTGTGATTAATGCAACGCAAGAATCAGAAGTCGCCGATGGCCAGGGCGTTTGTTGAATTGCTGACGCGTAAGGTTGAAGGGATGTGATCAGCGTTTAAAAGATCGCAGCCTTCGGCAGCTCCTACGCCGATCGATGTAGGAGCTGTCGAGTGAAACGAGGCTGCGATCTTTTGATCCTGATGTTCAAGGCACTGCACCAGCCCCCAGGCATCAACGCAATCGGTAACGGCTGAGTGTGTCGCGGTTAGTCTGTTTCAGGCGTTACTGAACCTTCGCCAAATCCCCTTTCAACGCAACGCCCGCCATGATTGCCCCGGCGTGGCACTCATAGGTCTTGGCATCTTTGCGCTCATTTTTCTTGTAGAAGCTGACGATGTTGGTCACGGCGTTGGCGCCGGCGTTCTTCGCCGCTTGGTGCAGGCTGATGATTGCCGATTGCGCGACCCATTCGCAGGCCACTTCGTCAGACTTGTTGAAGGCGTTGGTTTTCTTGTTGGTTACGGCACCGGCGCTGAGGACGGTGACGTTGCCTGCCGGCGTGGTGCCGGCCAGGTAGAACTTCACGCTGCCATCGATTTTGCCGGCACGGGTCGCTTCGGCGACTGCTTTGTCAAAGGGCAGATACACCGCCGTGTCACGTGCCTGGCTGATGCCCGGCAACGCGCAGATCAGCAGGGTGGCGGCGGTAGCGAGTTTCTTGAAGTGCATGGAGGTCTCCTTGACCCTAAGTAGTTCGATTACGACCAGCGGCGGAAAATCAACGAGGTGTTGACCCCACCAAAAGCGAAATTGTTGTTCATCACATACTGGTTGCTCATCTGCCGGAATTCACCGCGCAGATAATCGAGCTTGCCGCACTGCGGATCGACCTCGTCGAGGTTGAAGGTGTGCACGTACTGGTCGCGGTTCATCATTTCGATACTGAACCAGGATTCCAGCGCGCCGCAGGCTCCCAGGGTGTGACCGAGGAAACTCTTTTGCGAACTGATTGGCATGTGTTCGCCGAACAACGCGCTGGTCGCCAGTGTTTCGGCAATGTCGCCCTGTTCTGTAGCGGTGCCATGACCATTCACATAGCCGATGGCCGAAGGCTGCAGTCCGGCATCTTCCAGTGCGAGCTCCATGGCTCGGCGCATGGTGAGCTGCTCCGGACGGGTGGCGTGCTGACCGTCGGCGTTGCTGCCGAAACCGACGATCTCGGCGTGGATGCGGGCACCGCGCGCCAAGGCGTGTTCGAGTTCTTCGAGCACCAGCATGCCGCCGCCTTCACCGATCACCAGGCCATCGCGGCCGGCGTCGTAAGGGCGCGGGCTGGTTTGCGGGGCATCGTTTTTCAGGCTGGTGGCGTAGAGCGCATCGAACACCATGGCTTCGGTCGGGCACAGCTCTTCGGCGCCGCCGGCGAGCATCAGCGGCAGGCGGCCGAACTTGATCGACTCGTAGGCGTAACCGACGCCCTGGCTGCCGCTGGTGCAGGCGCTGGAGGTTGGGATCAGTCGGCCAGTGAGGCCGAAGAAGATGCTGATATTCGCTGCCGTGGTGTGCGGCATCATCCGCACGTAGGAGTTGGCGTTCAGGCCTTCGGCCACCGAGTTGAGCAGCATGTTGCCGAACGCCTTGATTTCGTCGGTGCTGCCGGTGGACGAGCCGCAGGATACGCCCATGCGCCCGTCCTTGATCGATTCGTCACCCAGCAACCCGGCGTCCGCCAAGGCTTGTTCCGCCGCGCCGACCGCCAGCCGTGATACCCGGCCCATGCTGCGCAGTTGCTTGCGCGTCCAGTGGCCGGGGACCTGGAAGTCGTCGATCGGCCCGGCCAGACGGGTGTTGAGTTCGGTAAAGCGATCCCACTCGTCCATGCGACGGATGCCGCTGCGGTTGGCGGCGAAGTTGGCGGCGATGGTGTCCCAGTCGCTGCCCAGTGAGGTGATGCCGGCCATGCCGGTGACGACGACGCGCTTCATCAGCACAGGCCTCCGTTGACGGCCAGAACCTGCCGGGTGATGTACGACGCTTCCGCCGACATCAGGAAATTCACTGCACCGGCCACCTCTTCCGGGGTGCCCATGCGTTGTGCGGGGATCATTTTCATCAATTCTTCCACCGGCACGTTTTCATCGAGCATCGCCGTGTCGATCAGGCCGGGTGCGACACAGTTAACAGTGATTTTGCGCTTGCCCAGTTCAATCGCCAACGCTTTGGCCGCGCCGATCAAACCGGCCTTGGACGCACTGTAATTGACCTGCCCGCGATTGCCGATCAGCCCGGATACCGAAGTAATGCAGACAATCCGCCCGGCGGCGCGACGACGAATCATCGGCATCATCACCGGGTGCAGCACGTTGTAGAAACCGTCGAGATTGGTGCGCATCACCACATCCCAATCCTCCTCGCTCAGGGCCGGAAAAGCACCGTCGCGGGTCAGGCCGGCGTTGAGTACCACGCCGTAATAAGCACCATGGGCTTCGACATCGGCTTCGAGGATAGCCTTGCAACCCGCTCGGTCGCTGACGTCGAATTGCAGGATGCGCGCGTTACGCCCCAGGGCCTCGACTTCGGCTTTAACCGCTTCGGCGTCCGCCAGGCCGCTGCGGCAGTGCAGCACGATGTCATGCCCGGCCCGGGCCAGACGCAACGCGATGGCGCGGCCGATACCACGGCTGGAGCCGGTGACCAGTACGGATTCAGTCATCACTCGACTCCTTGGGGTTCGTGAAGATATTGAGCGGCTTGAGGCGGGCGGAACACGTTCAGCCGGGCGGTGGCGTGGATGCCGGGGGCGGTGATGTGGCATTCGAACACACCCATGCCGTTGTCGTCTTCCAGCGAGCGTATCCCGTGGATGGTCAGCTCGGTGCCGGCGGGGAAGTGCTCCACGTTGCATTCGAATTTACGGGTGCCGAGCAGGAAACCCAACTCCACCGCATTGCCTTTCTGGCGCGCATGGCAGCCGGCGTAAGCGGCGACGCTCTGGGCCATCAGCTCGATGCCTATCCAGGCCGGCAGACTGCCGTCGGGGCGATTGAACAGGCCGCCGGGTTTGACGGTGAGTCGGGTGTGAATCTGCTCGTCATCGAACGACAGGATCTGCTCGATGAGGATCATGTCGCCGGCATGGGGCAGCAGTTCGGCGAGCGGCCAGGCAATCATGGGGCGTCTCCGATAATCAGGCTGACGTTATTGCCACCGAAGGCAAAGGAATTGCTCATCAGGTAGCGAGGTGCAATGGACGTCAGGTGGTCGGACGAGGTCACCCAATGCAAGGCTGGCAATTCGGTGTCGGGCTGACCGTCCCAGACGTGGGGCGGCAAGGCATGCTCGCGGTTATCCGCGCTCAGGCTCAACCAGCAGAACGCCGCTTCCAGGGCGCCGGCGGCACCGAGGGTGTGGCCGGTCATCGGTTTGGTCGACGAGCAGGGCACGCCTTGCGGGAACAGCGTCGTCACGGCCAGGCTTTCCATGGCGTCGTTGTGTTGGGTGGCGGTGCCGTGCAGGTTCAGGTAGTCGATCTGCTGTGAATGCAGACCCGCGCGGCTCAAGGCTTTGCGCATCGCTTGCAGGGCGCCGCGGCCGGTCGGTTCCGGCGCGGAAATATGGTGCGCATCGGAGCTGGCGCCACTGCCGAGCAGGGCAATCGATTGGCTGCTGTCGGCGGTTTTGCTCATCAGGAACAACACGGCGGCTTCGCCGATATTGATGCCGTTGCGGTTCGCCGAAAACGGGTTGCAGCGCTGTTCGGATACCGCTTCCAGGGCCGAGAAGCCGTTGAGGGTCAGCTTGCACAAGCTGTCGACGCCACCACACAACACGGCGTCGCACATACCCAGGTCGAGCAAGCGTTGGGCGCTCATCAGCGCGCGGGCGCTGGAGGTGCAGGCGGTGGAAATCACATAAGCCGGGCCGCTCAATTGCAGCCAGTCGGCGAGAAACGTCGCCGGTGCTCCGAGCTCTTGCTGCTGATAGTCATAATCGGCGGGGAACTGATGCTCACGGATGTAATGGGCCAGGCCGCGGCTGGCCTCATCGATGCCCGAGGTGCTGGTGCCCAGAATGACGCCGATACGGTCGCGGCCGTAGGTCTGGATCGCCTGTTCGATGTCTTGGCGAATTTGCAGCGCGGCCTCCAGCAGCAATTGATTATTGCGACTGCCTTGACGAGCCAGCTCAGCTGGAATCGGCGCCAGCTCACCACGCACCGCCGCCACTGGCAACGAGCGCTCCGCCACCCAGCCGGCCTCGTTGCGCATGCCCGAGCAATCGCCGGCAAACAGGTTGCGGGCGACTTCCTGCTTGTCACGGCCGAGGGCGCAGATCACCCCGAGGGCGTTCAGGTAAGCGGTCATGGCGTGTTCTCGCCTAACGGAGTGATGCGGTAGTGTGGGCCTTGGGACACGTTCAATTCAAAGCTCAGTGGTTGTGACAAGCCGGGTGGTGAGTAGCGGATGTTCCAGCGTGGTGACAAGGACCGTTGCCCGTCATGCTGGCGGGCGGCGGGATAGTTGCCGTGCAACTCGCCTGCAGGGGTCAGCGCAAACAACAAGGCGGCGAACAGTTCCCGGGCTTCCGGATTGGGCGGTAGCAAGCCGTCAGCCTGCCACTGGCCATCGATCAGTTTCTGCCGTGCCACGGGAATCCCCAAAGGGTCCATCATCGACCAGCGAATACCAGGGCCTTCACGCTGGATCACCAGCAGCCAGTCCTGACGTTGCTCGGCCATCTGCCGTTCGATGTGCAGTTGCAGCGGCAATGCCAGGTGCGGGGTTCGCTCGGGCAGCGGTGCCTGGCTGGCGCAGGCGCTCAGCAACAGGGCACAGCTGAGCAGCAGAAAGCGGATCAGCACCGCAGACCCTGTGGGAGCGAGCCTGCTCGCGAATGCGTCGGTACATCCAACACTTTTGTTGACTGACACACTGCTTTCGCGAGCAGGCTCGCTCCCACAGGTTTGAATTGCGCTAGACATCAATCAGCACCTTCAAGGGGCTTGCGCGCGACCACATTGACCAGGGTCTCTTCCCGTTGGCCAAAGGGTTTTGGCTGGCGCAGGCCGAAGCGTTCGAGCAGGCCGAAATCCTTGGCGCGACTCCACCACAAGTAAGGGTAAGACACGTTCTGCGGGCCGAACTCGAAACCCTGCCGACGAATCATCTCCAGATAGCCGGCGGCGCTCTTCTGCACGTGCATCGGGTGGCGGAACAGCCAGCGAATCACCCACGTATCAATGTATGCCTCGGTGGACTCGGCGAACAGCAAATAGCCGCCCGGCTTGAGCACCCGATAGAACTCGGCCAGGGCCTGATCCTGCTCGACAAGATGATGGAAGGTCTGGTGACAGAACAGCAGATCGACGCTGGCGTCTGGTACTTTGATGCTGGCGCAGTCACTGCCGATCAGCTCCACATCCATGCCTTGGCGGGCCGCTTCTTCGCCGCTCAGGCTCAGGCTGTGAGGGTCGGCATCCAGGCCGATCAGGCGCTTGGGCGCGAAGGTCTGACGCAGGTACTGAAACGACTTGCCCTGGCCGCAGCCGGCATCCAGCAATACCGGATTGTTGGGCAATGGCGCACTGAACAGGCTGCGCAAATCATTGATTGCCACTCGCAATACATGGTGTTGCCAGGTGTGGCTGCGCAGGAACCAGAAACCGAAACGGGTTTCTTCGACGTAGTTATCGCTCAAATAACTCATGTCGCATCCCTTGCGCAAAGGTCCGAGATCATCCGCAGTCGACGTTTGGGCTCGCTGACGAACGGGTTGCGTTGATCCCAGGCGTAACCCGCGAGGATCGAGCTGATCATGCGGCGGATGTCTGCTGTGCCGCCCTGATAGAAAACCACATCCTGAAAGGTCCCGGCATACCAGCCTTCGACGTAGCAGCGGAAGGTGTCGACGCCGCGCTTGAGCGGTTCGGCGAACTCGGTCTGCCAGTCGACGCTTTCACCTTGCAGTTGGCGGTGCAGCACCCCGGCGGCCATGCTTGCCGAACGCATGGCGATGGTCACGCCGGAGGAAAACACCGGGTCGAGAAATTCCGCCGCATTGCCCAGCAGGGCGAAACCGGGACCGTGCAGGGTTTTGACGTTGGCCGAGTAACCGCCGATGGAGCGCGCGGGCGTATCCCACACGGCGTTGTTCAGCACACCGGCCAGGCTTGGGGTTTCGGCGATGAAGCCGCGCAGGCAATCGTCCAGATTCTCGGTGCGGCCTTCGAAGTGTTCGGCGGCCGCCACCACGCCCACCGAGCAACGGCCATTGCTGAACGGGATGGTCCAGAACCAGATGTCACGCTGGGTCGGATGGGTAGTGATGAGGATTTTTTCCCGCTCGAAAGCCGGGCTGTCGATACGGTCTTCGACGTGGGTGAACACGGCTTGGCGCACCGGAAAGTTCGACGGTGCCTCAAGGTCCAGCAAGCGCGGCAGCACACGACCGTAGCCGCTGGCATCGAGCACGAAATCGGCCTCGACGCGGTATTGGCTGCCGTCTTCGCGAAGCACATCGAGCTGCGGTTTCGACAGATTGAAATCGACGCTGACGATGGCTTCGCCATAACGGACGTCGACACCTTGCAGTTCAGCCTGATCGGCCAGCAGCTTGTCGAAATCGGCGCGCTGGACCTGGAACGTCGTCGGCTTGCCGTTGCTGAACGTGTCGCCGAAATCGAAGGCGCTGTACTGATCGCCCCAGGCGAACGCCGCACCGTTCTTGCGCTGGAAACCGGCCGCATTGACCGCTTCGAGCATGCCGGCCTCTTCGACGAAATCCAGGCAGTGGGACAACAGGCTTTCGCCGATGGAGAACCTTGGGAAATGCTGGCGCTCGATCATCAGTACATCATGACCTTTACGCTTGAGCAGCGCGGCGGCGATGGCGCCCGAGGGGCCGGCACCGATCACCACCACCTGACGACGTTCCATTTCAACTGTTGGCACGGGAGCTCCTTGCCGGGGCGGCGATGTTCAAAGGGATTCGGTGCATGCCGGCCAATGCCGGCAGCAGGGTTGCGATCAGGCCCATCAGCATCAGCGCGAAGTACAGCGCCGGGCTGACGAGCTGTTGTTGCAGCAGCAGGTTGAGAAAGACGATCTCGCTCAAGCCGCGAATATTCAGTAAAAGGCTTTCCCGCCAGCGGCTGGCACCTTCAAACGAGGCACCAGCCCAGCCGAGGCCCAGCCAGTTGCCCAACAGTTTGCTGGCAATCGGCAACAGCAGGAGCGCGGCCAATTGCACCCATCCGAGACTGTTGATGGCGCTGTGCACGTTGATCTGCACGATGCCGAACGTGAGGATCAGCGGGATGGCGATCCAGGTCTGCAAACGGTTCATCCAGGCCGCCGGCAAAGGCAGCACCAGCGGCACCTTGAGCGCAGCCATGCACAGCAGGTACCCGATACCGAAAATCAGCGCATTGAGTTTGAAGTGTTCGGCGACCACCAACAGCGCGAAGAAGCCGCCGCTGTGCAGCAACGGCTGACGCAAGCCGAGCAGTCGCAGCAACAACGGCAGGCAGGCGCCTGCCAGCGGCAGCAAAAGGCTGCTCAGGTGCAGGCTGCCCTGGGCGAACGCGAACAGGGTCCAGCAGGTCAGGTCGATCAGGATCGCGGTCTGCACCAGGCGCCGGGTGGCTGCGGGCGGGTAGTCGATGTGGCGCAGGTACAGATACAACACCGGAATCGCGGTGATGGCGAACAGCAGGCCGACCGCCAGCGAGCTGATCCACGGCTGCGGCGGCAACAGCCAGACCGCTGTCCCCAGCCCGCAGGCAAATGGAATGCAGAAGCTCGGCAGGGCGATTTTCAGGCTCTGGCGATCCAGCCGCAGGTCGATCACGTCGCTGAGGATGTGCCCCAGCAGCAAGGCAAAGCTCAGGCTGTAGAGGTTTTTCAGCCAGCTCGGTGAGATCAGTTCGGCACCGCTAAGGTGCCAGCCCGGTTCGATCCAGAAGTACATCAGCAGCGGCAGGCCGAAGGTCGCCAGCAGCAACTGGCTGACGATCGGAATCAGACCGAAATGACGGCCGACACGGGTGGCCACGGCGAACAACACCAGGACCATCACCCAGAACATCGCGACCATCACGCTGCCGGCTCCGCGACCGGGGCGGCGTGGGCTTGTCGACCGGCCCACGGCGCCAGGATGAAGCTGTACGCCAGGCCGAGGCTCACCGACAGGCCGAAGTTGCTCACCGCCGGCGTGCTGGACACTGCCAGCAGGCCGAACGACAACCACGTGGTCACCGCTGCCAGCAGGGTACCCAGCAGGCTCGCGGCGGCACCGCCGATCTGTTCGCGCATGAGGATCGCGTAGTCGACGCTGATGGCCGTCACCAGCAGCAAGCCGAACAGGCTGAACAGCGTCAGCGGCTGACCGAGCCAGCCGAGGCTTGCCAGGCTGCACAGGGCCGCCAGCAGCGGCAAGGAGACGATTCGCAACGCGCCACCGAAACCGAATGGCAGGATCAGCACCAGCACGATCAGCACGCAGGAGGCGAGTTTCAATTCAGCGGCACTGATTTGGGTCGCGGCGAATACCTTGTTCAAATCGCCGAGGCGGTCCACCAGTTCCACGCCCGGCAAGTCCAGCGCCTGGACCCGCAACAGCGCGGGATTGTTCAAGCCTTGCAGGCTGACCATCGCGGCCACGCCGTCATCGGTCGGCCCCAGCCACAGCGTGCGGTAGGGTTCGGCCAATGGGCCGACCATTGCCGCGTCGATGTCTTCGGTGGGCAGCGCCTGTAACTTCACCAACTCGGCTTGCAGGGCGTCGGCAGGTACGCCAAGGTCGAGCAACGGTTGCCAGAATTGCGGCAGCTTGCCCAGTGCATCACGCACTTTGTGCTGTTCGCTCGGCTGACTGACCAACTGGTTGAGCGACAGGTAGCCCTGGAGTTTTTCCAGATTGACCAACTGATCCAGACGCTCGCTCAGTGCCGTCTGGCGTTCAAGCAACTCCTGCTGATTGGCCGCGCGCACCAGGAAGAACTGGCTGGTGGGTTGATAGCCGGTGATGCGTGCGATGGTCTGGGCTTCGTCCGTCAGATGCTGGGGGGCGCCGACCCATTGGCGAATGTCGTTTTTGGTCTGCAGCTGCAACAGACCGCCGACACAGAAGGCGATCAGCAGCGCCAGCAGCACTGGCGTGCGTACGTATTTGAGCAGCGATTCACGCAGCGCCAGCAAAGACTCGGCGATGCGCATCGGCCATTGCGCCGGACGCAGTTGCGCGCCCTTGAGCAGAGCTGGCAGCAGGCACACGGCCGACAGATAGGCGCCCAGCAGGCCGGCGGCGGAGAACACGGCAATTTGGGTCAGGGCCGGGAACGGCGTCCAGGCCAAGGCCAGGTAGCCGATGCAACTGGTGATCAGGCTCAGCGTCAGCCCCGGCAGGGTCAGGCGCAACGCCGGCCAGCTGTGCCAGGGTTTCAGGCTCCAGCTTTTGGACAGGTAATGCAGCGGGTAATCCACTGCTACGCCGATCAGGCTGGAGCCCAGCACCAGTGTCATCACATGCATGTGACCGAACAGCGCCACGCAGGCCACCGCGCCGAACAGCATGCCCACCAGCACCGGGACGAATGCCAGCAATACCCGCCAACGGCGGAAGGCCAACAACAGCAGCAACAGAATCCCGAGCGTGGCGCCGCCACCGACCCAGGTCATCTCCCGCGCGGCTTGCCGTTGACCGCTGGCGGCATACAGCAGGCCGCTGGCGGCAAGCAGTTGCACATCGGCCTGGGCGGCTTCTTCGCGACTGTGCTGGAGCAGGTCGGCCACTTGCAGCGGCAGGTTCATGTCGAACGCGTTGCCGACGGTTCGCGCCCGCAGCATCACCCAACTCTTGCCGTCGGCATCGGCCACCAGCGCGCCGCTGCCGATGTCCAGTTGCACCGAACCGTGCTGGGGCTGGCTGTTCTGGATGCGCCCGGTCAGGCCGAGCCAGTCGTCCTGGCTCGGCACCAGGCTGAACCCGGTGAACGGGTCGAACAGGGCTTGCACCCGTTGCTGGATGAAGGCGTCGGGGTGCTCGATGAGTTGCTGGCGGTCGGTCGCCGACAACATCGCCAGTCGGCCTTGCAGCAATTGCGTGCGCAGTGCGGGCAAATCAGCCTGCAAGTTCCACTGGACCTTTTCGAACACGCCGCTGGCCTGCCACTGCTCACCCAGTTTTTGTGCCATGGCGATGGCTTGCTGGCGGTCTTTATGGCCGACCAGCACCAGCATTTCCCGGTTCAGCGGTTCTTGCATGCGTTGCTCGGCGCGCAACTCCAGCGCGTCCGGTGCGGTGCCTGGCACCAGCTCCATCAGGTTGGCCGACAGCGGAGTGCCGTCGCGCCACTGCCAACCGGCGAGCGCAAGCACTGCCAGCAGCAGGATCAGAAACAGCCGCGGCAGCATCCGTTCACTCGGCAAAGTCATGTTGCTCCGCATCGCTCAAAGGTTGGGCGCTGGTGCTGTCCTGCATGCGCAACAAGGTTCGGTCACCCTGGGTTTCGAGCAGCTCGATGCTGTGCACCAGTTCGCCGCCGTCAATGTTGATCTGGTTGAACACCTGCTTGAGCAGCATCGAGCGCGGGGTCAGGGTCAGCTTCCAGTTCTGTGCATCACCGCTCAGCGAAAGCTCGAAATCCCGTTGCAGGCCACTGCTGTCGCCTTGCAGTACGGCCAGGAACAAACGGTTCTGTTCGGAGCCGGCACTCTTGTTCGGCAGCATTTGCCAACCGTTGGCATCACGCCGGGCAATGCCCTTGTCGCTGATGCGGTAGTCCTGTTGCAGTGGCGTTTTCAGCAGCCAGAGCAGGCCGTGATTCTTCGCCAAAACGAAGGTGCCCTTGCTGGTCAGCGGCTGGGGCAGGGCGCGCAGGTGTTTTTCCTGGATGAAGCTGCCGTGAATCACATCGGGTTTGGCCAGTTGATCGCTGAGTTGCTGCAGATCGAAGGCCTGCGCCAATGATGAAATCCCGAGCAACGCTAAAGCGCCGAGGCATTTGAACAGCGAATTCATGGCAGCATCCTTTCAACCGCATCGGTGAACACCTTCGGCGAGGCCAACTGCATTTCGCGGCTGCTCATATCGACGGCGACCTGCACTGAAACAGCGCGGGTCAGACGTTCGCCGGTTGCAAGGTCGCTGATCAGGTAATTGATCTTCAGGCGATTCTCCCATTCCACCAGGCTGGCGCGCACATTCAGCTTCTGGCCGAACACGGCGCCGCGCACATAGCGCAGTTGCAAGTCGATCACCGGCCAGGCGTAACCCGACGCCACCATGGCGTCGTAGTTGTGGCCGATCCTGTCCAGCAGCGCACAGCGGGCGACTTCCAGGTATTTGACGTAATGGCCGTGCCAGACCACGTTCATGGTGTCGACGTCAAAGAACGGGACGAGGATTTCCGTATCGGTGTGAAGCACTCCCTTGCTACGCATGCAGCCTCCAGTGTTGCTCGGCGATGCGTTGCAGGCACAGGCGCAATTCGCCTTCCAGGGCACGGTCTTCGATGACCGGCGGGAAGTCCTTGGCCAATTCTTCGTGCATCGTGGCCAAGGCCGGTGGCAGTGGCCGGGCGTCTTCGGCCTGGCCGCGTAGCCAGACGCCTTGGTTGGCGGCCAGCAGCGTGGCGGCGGCGACCTGTTCGGTCAGCTCCAGCACGCGGATGGCGTCGCGGGCGGCGATGGTGCCCATGCTGACTTTGTCCTGGTTATGGCACTCGGTGGAGCGCGAGAAGACACTGGCCGGCATGGTGTTTTTCAGGGCTTCGGCGGTCCAGGCGCTGGTGCCGATCTGCACTGCCTTGAAGCCGTGGTTGAGCATCGCGCGGTCGGCGCTGGCGCCGGACAGGTTGCTCGGCAAGCCATGGTTGTAACGCTCGTCCACCAGCAGTGCGAGCTGACGGTCGAGCAAGTCGGCTACGTTCGCCACCAGGTTTTTCAGGCTGTCCATGGCGAACGCGATATGGCCGCCGTAGAAGTGCCCGCCATGCAGCACGCGTTCGGCTTCGGCGTCGATGATCGGGTTGTCGTTGGCACTGTTGAGCTCGATCTCGATGAACGAACGCAGCCAGTTCAGGCTGTCGGCCAATACACCGAGCACGTGCGGCGCGCAACGCAGAGAGTAACGGTCTTGCAGGCGATGCAGCGGCGCGGTCGGCGCATCGATCGCCAGATCCTTGCGCAACCACGCAGCGACTTGCATCTGCCCTGGATGGGGTTTGGCGGCGAACAGGCGCTCGTCGAAGTGCTCCGGGTTGCCCTGCAAAGCGACCACGTTCAGCGCGGTGATGCGCGTGGCCAGTTGCAGCAGGTAATCGGCGCGGGCGTAAGCCAGGCAGGCGAGGCCAGTCATGACGGCGGTGCCGTTCATCAGCGCCAAGGCTTCTTTGGGGCGCAGCACCAGCGGTTGCCAACCCAGTTCGCGGTGCACATCGGCGGCTTGTCGGCGCTCACCGCGGAACATCACTTCACGTTCGCCGGACAAGGTCGCGGCGACGTAGGACAGCGGCGTCAGATCACCGCTGGCGCCCACTGAACCCTCTTCCGGAATCAGCGGCAGGATGTCGTGCTCGAGGAACGCTTGCAGGCGCTCCAACAGCTCCACGCGAACCCCGGACACGCCGTGGCACAGCGACTGCAAACGCGCCGCCAGCACTGCGCGGGTGGCTTGGGCGTCGAGCAGTTTGCCCAGGCCGCAGCCGTGGAACGTATACAAATGGCGGGGCAGGGCTTCAACGTGATGCAGCGGTACGGCCACCACGCAGGAATCGCCATAACCGGTGGTCACGCCATAGATCACGCCTTCCTTGTCCAGCAGGGAATCAAGGAACTGCGGACCCTTGGCAATGCGCTGGCGAAACTCGGGGTCGCCTTGCAGCTGCGTCGGCACCTGACGGTTGGCCAGGGCCAGCACGTCTTCGATGCGCAAAGGGAGTTCGCCGAAGGTTACCGGCTCAAGCGTTGGCGTCGTCATCGGTCTTCCAGAAAGGGTAAAAGTTGAACCATTGTTGGGGCGCTTCGAGGCAATAGTGACCCAGGCGTTCGGCGTAGCGGGAGGCCCACTGGTGAATGACCTGTTCGCGCTCGCTGCGTTTCCACACCACCGCCTCGGTGAACGGTTCGAGGGTCAGTCGATAGTCGCCCGTGGGTTTTTTCAGGCACAGCAGCAGATTGACCGGGCATTTCAGCAGGCCTGCCAGTAACCACGGGCCTTGGGGGAACGCAGCCTGATGACCGAGAAAGTCCACCGTCACGCTGCGCCCGCCATGCAGCGGCACACGGTCGCCGGCAATCGCCAGCCATTCGCCGCGTTCCAGGCGTTCATGCAGTTGCAGCATGATCACCGGGCCCAGCTCGCTGACCTGAATCAGCCGCAGATTGGTCGCCCCGGCTTCGCCCAGCAAACGGTTGAACTGCTCGGCGTGCTTGGTGTGCACCAGCACGTTCATGGTGACTTTCTCGCCGATCTCGGCCAGCGCCCGGCAGACCTCGAGGTTGCCCAGGTGCGCGCCCACCAGCATTTGCCCGCGTGTGCCGCGCAGTTGGTTGCGCAGCAGCGCCGGGTCGATGATTTCGATCTGCTCGATGCTCAGCTTGCCGTTCCACACATCGAGCTTGTCGAGCATGGAGTCGGCGAAGGCCATGAACTGGCCGAACACCCGCCAATGGGTCGGGCGCAATTCGTTGCGACCGCTCCAGTCGGCGAGCCGCTGCTGGTATTGCCAGGCGCTTTGGCGAGCACTGCGCCCGAACAGGAAAAAGTACAGCACGATGCCGTACAGCAGTGGGCTCAACAGTCGGCGGCCCAAGACTTTTGCACAGAGCGCGGTGAACTTCATCAGCCAGAAACTGCCACGCTCCTGGCGGTCGGCCCAGTGCTGTTTGTCTGTGTTGTCGCTCATGCTCGCCACCGTCGCCAGAGGATTACCGGTGCCCGCAGCAACATGCCGAAGAACAGCCGGGTGTGCATGCCCGAAATCAGAACATTGTCGTGGAACAGGCGGAAATGCGAGACGCCATCCAAAGGGTAATGAACCCTGGTTTTCAGCCACTGCATCGGCTGATTGCGCCAGGCCAGGCGCACCAGGATGTCGGAGTCGAAGTCCATGCGCTTGCCGATCCTGGCCGAGTCGATCAGTGCCAGGGTTGGCGGTAATGGATAGACACGGAAACCGCACATCGAGTCGCGAATCTGCAGCGACAGGGTGTTGATCCAGACCATGACGTGAGTCAGGTAGCGGGCGTACAAACGGCCCTTCGGCACGCTGGTGTCGTATTGCGGATAACCGCAAATCACCGCCTCGGGATGGGCGCGCGAATGCTCGATGAAGACTTTGACGTCTTGCAAGTCATGCTGGCCGTCGGCGTCCACCTGCAAGGCGTGGCTGAAGCCCAGGCGCGAGGCCTCCCGCAGACCGGTCATCACCGCGCCGCCCTTGCCTTGATTGATGGTGAGCCTGATCAGGTAAACCCTGTCGCGCTGCGCCAGTTGGTCAAGCACCTTGGCGCAGGCCGGGCTGCTGGCATCGTCCACCAGAATGCACGGCAGGCCGCTGGCAAGCAGCGCCTCGACCACGGCGGTGATGGCGGTTTCGTGGTTGTAGACCGGGATTACGGCGCAGGGGTTATGCATGATGGCGTGCATCTGAAGGATCGAGGTGTCTGCATCGCGAGCAGGCTCGCTCCCACAGGGAATTCGTGTTTAACAGCGATCCAATGTGGGAGCGAGCCTGCTCGCGATTGAGTGCGTAGCACTCACCAAAGTTATGCATCGCTGGCAGCCTCCAGCAAAATCCGCCCGCTGGAGCAGGTGGCGGTTTCGTTGCGATAGGCGAAATACAATTTGCCACGCGTTGGGTCGAAGCGCAGGTGCAACTGGATTTCATCGCCGGGACGCACCAGTTGCTGGAACTTCAGCACTTCCATGCCGGCGAATTTTGCCGGCAGGTCCATCAATTGCTGGCCCAGGCTCAATGCCCAATCCACCTGCACCACGCCAGGCAATACAGGCGCCTGGGGAAAGTGCCCGCTGAAATACGCCAGGTCCGGCGGGACGGCCAGTTGCAGGCTCCACTCGCCATCGAGTTCGACCTGCTCCAGCACTTGCGGCGTCTTTGGGCGGGGCGCCAGCAGCAAGGTTTCAACCTCGGCCTGGGGCAATTTGCCCTGCGCGTTCAGCGGCAGTTGCCGCAACAGGCGCCAGCGTCGTGGCAGGGCCAGCGTTTCACAATGCTGACTCAAATGCTGACGCAACGCTTGCGTGAGGCTGCGTCGCCCCTGATTGCGCAAGGCATGCAGGCCTTGCTCGCTGAGCACCAGCAGCGCGCCCAATGAGGCGCGGTTTTCCTGAACCACCCCCAGCCGCGCTTCGGCGACCCAGGCGTGAGCCATCAACGCGTGTTCGAGCATCGGTAGAGAGATACGTTTTTCTTCCAGTTTGACGATCCGGTCCAGCCGCCCCAACAGCTCGAAGCGGCCATCGGCGGCAATGCGCGCGGCATCGGCGGTGTGTTCGATATGGCCGGCCGGCAGGTACGGTGACGCAATCAGCAGCGCCCCGTCGTTGTCCTGGCTCAGCGCCACGTCGGCGAAGGGCTGCCAGAGATTCTGGCCCTGACGCCAGGCGATACCGCCGGTTTCAGAGCTGCCGAGGATCTCGGTCGGCCATTGTTGCAGGCGTTGGTACAGGCTTTGCGAGGCGTCGGCGGGCAATGTGCCACCGGAGGAAAACACTCGGCGCACCGCACTCAGCGCTGGCCAGTCGAGGTTGTCGCCCATGCGTTTGAGCAGCGCCGGGCTGGCGATCCAGGCGAAGGCCGGGTGTTCGCGGCTGGCGCGTTGCAAGTCTTCCGGGAAGGCCAGTTGCTTGCGCACGAACGGACGCCCGGCGCACAGCGGCCACAGCGCCCGGAACAGCAGCCCGTAGATGTGCTGAGTGGCGACGCTGCCGATGATGCAGGCTTCGCCCAGTTCCGCACCCCACAAGTGCTCCAGGGCCTCGACTTCATTGGCCAGTTGGCGCAGGGTTTTGTCGATGCGCTTGGGTTCGCCACTGGAGCCGGAGGTGCACAGACTCAGCTGACAGCCGTCCAGATCCAGCGGGTTGGCCGGCAGCGGTGAATGCCGATAATCGCTCAGGTGTGCATCGTCGGCCTGGTCGGTCAGCCACAGATCGACCTCGGTCGACCAGCGCTGGCGAGTCTGCGCTTGCAGGTCGGCAGGCAGCAGCACGCTGACCCCGGCACGCCAGGCGCCGAGCAGGGCGATGGCCAGGTCGGCGGCGTCTTCAAGGTGCACGGCGATGCGCTGCACACCCTGGGTTTGCAGGCCGGCAGCCAGGCTCAGGGCCCGGTCGCACAATTGCGCGTGATTCAACGCCGGCTCGGCCGTCACGGCACGCTCCGGCTGAGCCTTGAGCAGCAGTTGCTCAAGTTTTATCCAATTCATGGGCGGCCTCGTACCCGTTGTCGTATGAGCCATTCAATGGCAAACATCAGGCCAATCAATCCATAGGAGATCAGGCCGGTGTACAACATCCACCAGCTCAGCGGCGCCCAAAGGGTCAGGGCGGCGGCGCACAAGCCGTTGCAGAGAAAAAACACGCTCCAGGCAATCGTCACCTGGCGGGTGTAGCGAATGGCCCTGGGCGGTAATTCCGGCTCCCGCAGACGGGCCAGGCGTTCGGCCATCGGCGGGCCATATTTCAGGCTCAAGCCGAACAGCACCAGCATGAACGCGCTGATGAGCACCGGGTACCAGCGCAGCAACACTGGGCTGTCGAACAGCGCCAACAGCAGGCAGAACGCGATGGCGACGGTGGCCATCCACAGGCTGCCAGGGCGCCGTTCGCCGGTCAGCGCCCGTGCCAGCCACAGGCTACCCAGCAGCAGACCGAACTGCCACGGGGCAAAATGCTCCATGCCGAAATACACCGCAAAGGGGTACAGCAGGCCTGCCAGCAGCAGGCCAAGGCCGATCAGTCGGCTCATGCGGCGGGTTGAACCAGACGGTAGACCGCCTCGACCACGTCGCTGACGGTACGCACCGATTTGAATTCTTCGGCGGCGATTTTCTTGCCGGTCTGGCGTTTGATGTGATCGATCAGGTCGACCGCATCGATGCTGTCGATTTCCAGATCCTGATACAGGTTCGATTCCAGACTGATGCGCTCGGGGTCCAGCTCGAAGAGTTCGACCAGAGCATCGCGCAGGGTGTTGAAAATGTCGTCACGAGTTTGCATGGTCCGGTCTCAAACTGCCTGTTTTGCAGTGACGAACGCCGCAAGGCTCGCCACGTTGGTGAAGTGATTACGGGTGTCCTTGGCGTCGGCGTCGATTTTGATGCCGTACTTTTTCTGGATGGCCAGGCCGAGTTCGAGCGCGTCTACCGAATCCAGGCCCAGGCCTTCGCCGAACAGCGTTTGGTCATCGCCGATGTCTTCGAGGCTGATGTCTTCGAGGCCCAGCGCTTCGATGATCAGCTCTTTGATTTCCAGCATCAGGCTATTGGTGTGCAGATCGCTCATCTTCGGCGAGCTCCTTAATAAAGTAATGGTGCAAATAATCATTGAGCTTGCGCGAGGCTTGGGGCGCAGGCCCCTGCGTAGCGAATGCCTGTGGGTCTATATCGGCCCCGACGCGGAAACTGAAGTGCACGCGGCGTTTGGGGATTCGATACCAGGGTTCGGCCTTGGTCAATGTGGTCGGGTTGACCTTGATGATCACCGGGGTGAGGATTCTCGCACCGCGCAGGGCGATTGCCGCGCCCCCCCGATGAAAGGCCGGCGATTTGCCGGGTTGGGTGCGGGTGCCCTCGGGAAAGATGATCAGGGTCTGACCGCTTTTCAGCGCGTCGGCAGCGGCGTCGAGCATGTCCATGCTGCCATCGTTGCTGATGTACTCGGTACAGCGCAGCGGACCGCGGGTGAACGGGTTTTCCCAGAGGCTTTTCTTGACCACGCAGTTGGCGTGGCGCACAAGGCCGATCAGGAACACCACATCGATCAGCGAGGGGTGGTTGGCGACGATCATCTGGCCTGGCCGTCCGAGCTTTTCCGCCCCTTGAATGTCATAAGTCAGCACGCCACTGCGAGCCATGAACCGAATGAAAAACCAGAAACACCGGCTGACCGTCTGTCGTGCGCGCTGACGATGGGCCTGGGCGTCTCCCGGCAGACAGCTCAACAGTGGGAACACCACCAGTCGCAGGCATAGCCCGCCCAACCCGAACAGGGTAAAGCTCGCGGCGGTGGCCAGCAGGCGCCAGTAGTAGGCGTCGCGGTTTTTATCGGTTACAGGTTGCGTTGCCAGGTCCATACACGATTTTTCCAGGCATGTTGGCAGGTAGTCTGCTGACCGAGCAGGGTGCGTAACAGATTCAGGGCATGGGGCCAGCGGGCTTTGGACAACGCGTGGGGGGCGCTGTTCAGCGATAACTGCCACTGATTACCGGGGGTGATCAACAGGCCGACCGCGTAAGGGAATGGCACGTCGTCGATCCAGGTCGAATAGACAGCGGGCGGTTGCTCTTCGGTCACCACCAGCAGTACCGCAGGCGCGCCTTCGGCAAGCAGTGCCGCCACCTCCAGCATGCCGTGTTCAAGGCCATCGCCGGCCGCGGCGAGGGCGGTCATTTCGCTGGCTTCGCCGCGCATGATCGACCACAGGCCGATCACCGCGTTGTGCACCGACAGGCTGAACTGGGTGGGCGACAACGGTTGGTCGGTCGCCAGATCGCTGAGAATTTCGAAGGTGCGCGGGGTTTCGCCGTGGCGGGAAATAAAGACCAACGGTAGGTCCTGGTGACCATCGGCCAAGGGCCAGCCGACACTGAACGCCATCCGCGCCAGACGGCTGAGTCGCCGGCGCTGCATGGCCGGCAGAAACGACACATCCGGGGCGGCATCGCTGGGCTCGAGCACGACCGGTTGTCGGCTCCAGGCCTGCCAATCATCCACGCTTTCAAGCCCAGGGGCCCAAGCGCGCCATTGGGCGATGTTGAAGTTGATCACAGACATTCATCCCGCCCCTGCGGGCTTCCTTTAATGCGGTGAGTCGCAAGAACCGCGGCTGACCTGACGTGGCGCTTAGCGCCGAGTGGCGCGCATTATCCCGGTGCTGCGGGCGTGTAGCAAATACTGGTTACATTTTGCGCAACGAAATGTACCGTCTGGTTCGCGAAAAAAGCTGTCGTTTGGCCATTATCCACAGTGCAGCGGGTATGTCTGTCGGCGCTATTGGCTGTCGATGAACGAATTGGCAGCTTCTTCAGCCGGAGATTTGCTAATGACTGTGTAGTCTAGATGCTGGCGAGGTAGCTAAGCAGCGTTATGGACTACTACACTCGGTCATTCTTTGATACACGGAGGTTTTGACATGCGGCGCGTGGTGTTCAATCAGAAAGGTGGCGTGGGCAAATCAAGTATTGCCTGCAATCTGGCGGCGGTCAGCGCCAACGAAGGCTATCGCACGCTGTTGGTGGATCTCGATGCCCAGGCCAACTCCACTCAGTACCTGACGGGGCTCACCGGTGACGATATTCCGATGGGTATCGCCGACTTCTTCAAGCAGACCCTGTCCTCCGGGCCGTTCTCGAAGAAAGGTCAGGTCGATATCTACGAAACTCCGTTCGACAACCTTCACGTCATCACTGCCACCGCCGAGCTGGCAGACTTGCAGCCCAAGCTTGAGGCCAAACACAAGATCAACAAGCTGCGTAAATTGCTCGAGGAGCTGGACGGCGATTACGACCGGATCTACCTCGACACCCCGCCAGCGCTGAATTTCTATGCCGTCTCGGCCTTGATCGCCGCTGACCGTGTGCTGATCCCCTTCGACTGCGACAGCTTCTCGCGCCAGGCGCTGTACGGTCTGCTGGCGGAAATCGAAGAATTGAAGGACGACCACAACGAAGGGCTGGAAGTCGAAGGCATTGTCGTCAACCAGTTCCAGGCTCGCGCCAGCCTGCCCCAGCAAATCCTCGATGAGCTGATCGCCGAAGGCCTGCCGGTACTGCCGGTGTATCTGGCCAGTTCGGTGCGCATGCGCGAATCCCATCAGGCCAACACGCCGCTGATCCACCTCGACCCGCGGCACAAACTGACCCAGCAATTCGTCGACCTGCATAACCTGCTGGAAAATACCTGAGTCGCTGTTGTTGAAGGGGCTTCAGATCCCCTGACTGCGCAACCAGCTCATCAACTGCGGTAACGGGAAGGCCCCGCTCTGGCGGGCCACTTCCCGACCGTTCTTGAACAGAATCAGGCTCGGGATCGAGCGAATTCCCAATTGCGCCGACAACTGCTGATTCGCCTCGCTGTCCAGCTTGGCCAGCCGACACTTGCCCGCCAATTGCCCCGCTGCCTGCTCGAACACCGGCGCAAACGACTTGCACGGTCCGCACCAGTCCGCCCACACATCCACCAGCAACGGCAGGTCACCCTTGATCTGACTGGCGTAATCGCCTTGCTTCAATTCGAACGGTTTGTTCAGCAAGACCTCGGCCTTGCAGCGGCCGCATTTTGGATGGTCGTTGAGGCGTTCGGCGGGGATGCGGTTGAGGCCGTTGCAGTGGGGGCAGGGGATGAGCAGTGGTTCGGTCATGATTGGCTCTCAGTTGGGCAGTCTATGAAACTGATCTGGAGTCGAAGGTGGTCTTTATCAAGGCGACAGGTTTTAGACCATTATCTTCTTCGATTGCGAAGAGGGCCTTCCCACTCACGACGAACAACTGATCTCCAGATGCTTGCCCCATTCCGGTGGCCGCTCGGCATAACTCTCCATCCCCGGCTGTTCCTTGAACGGATTGCTCAGCACTGCATGCAAACGACGAACTTCTGAATAGTCGCCGCTTTCCGCCGCATCGATGGCTTTTTGCGCCAGGTAATTGCGCAGGATATACAGCGGATTCACCGCATGCATCCGTTCCCGGCGCAGCTCCTGATCAACCTCACCTTCATGAGCAACCCGAGCGACGTAGAGCTCGCCCCATGCATCGAAGCCCTTGATGTCGACGAAGTCATCGCGCAAACGGGCGACGGCCAGTTCGGGTGACTCATCCCCCAGGCGGCGGAAAAACAGGCTGTAGTCGACGCCGCTGTTTTGCATCAGTTGCAGCAGGTGCTCCAGTAGTTTCTGGTCGTCGTCTTCGGCCGTGGTGAAACCGAGACGGCGGCGCATCAGGTCCAGGTAGTGGGCCTGGAACAGAGGCAGGTACAGGCCGAGGGTTTCGCGCAGGGCGTCGACGCTGATGAACGGCGTCAGGGCCTGGGCGAGGGCGCTGAGGTTCCATTGGCCAATCGGCACCTGGTTGCTGAAGGAGTAACGGCCCTGGTCATCGGAGTGGTTGCAGATGAAATGCGCGTCAAAGTCGTCGAGGAAGGCGAACGGGCCGAAGTCGAAGGTGATGCCCAGGATCGACATGTTGTCGGTGTTCATTACGCCGTGGCAGAACCCATAGGCTTGCCATTTGGCGATCAACTCGGCATTGCGCTCGACGATTTCGCGGAACATCGCCAGATACGGTTCCGGCTGTTCCAGGCAGTGCGGGAAGTGCATGGCCAGCACGTGTTCACCGAGTTCTTTCTGCTGCTCGGGGCGCTTGGTGTAGTAGAAGAATTCGAAATGCCCGAAGCGCACATGGCTCGGCGACAGGCGCAAGACCATGGCCGCGCGTTCCTGTTTCTCGCGCCAGACCGGCGTGTCGGAGCCGATCACGCACAGTGCGCGCGTGGTGGGAATGTTCAGGGCATGCAGGGCTTCGGAAGCGAGAAACTCGCGGATCGACGAACGCAGCACAGCCCGTCCATCGCCCATGCGTGAGTACGGCGTCTGACCGGCGCCCTTGAGGTGCAGGTCCCAATGCTCGCCGGCTTCGTTATAGACCTCGCCCAACAACAGGCCGCGACCGTCGCCCAACTGCGGGTTATAGGAGCCGAACTGATGTCCGGAATAGACCATCGCCCGTGGCTCGGCTTCGGCCCACAGCTTGTGGCCGCCGAACAGCTCGGCGAACACCGGCGTCTCGGCCTCGGCCGGGTCCAGGTCCAGCAGCGCCATGGCGGCGGGGCTGGCGACCACCAGCCGTGGGGCGGCGAGGGGTTCGGGCAGCACGTGGGTTGAGAACGCGTCGCCCAGGCGGGCGAAGCGATTGTCGAAGGTCAGTTCGTCGAGGGCTTTCAACGGCCATCTCCAGCAGAATGTCCGAGCATTCTGCTAGGGATAGAGCGCTTAGTCGAGTTCGACAGGCGGCGGCTCCCGCCGCGGATTGCCATCGGGCAGCGGCACGATGGTTTTGGTTTCCGGCTCGACCGGCACCATCTTGTACTCCTGGCCGTGAAGGTTCTTGAGATAGACCTCCATTTGCCGGAACGAGATGTTGATCTTCTGCTTCTTGAACTCGCGATTGATAAAGCGGTTGACCTCATCAAGTACCGGGTTGCGGTCGCCGAGGTCGCGCACATGCATGCGCAACTCGTGGTCGAGGGTGCTTTCGCCGAAGTTCAGGAAGTACACCTGGGGTTCGGGGTCCTTCAGTACGCGCGGGTTATCGCGGGCCGCCTTGAGCAGCAGCTCTTTCACCAGATCCAGGTCCGAGCCGTAATCGACGCCGAGCTTGAGGGTTACCCGGGTGATGGTGTCGGTCAGGGACCAGTTGATCAGTTGCCCGGTAATGAACGTCTTGTTCGGGACGATGATGTCTTTGCGGTCGAAGTCGGTGATGGTCGTGGCGCGGATGCGGATCTTGCTTACCGTGCCCGACAGGTTGCCGATGGTGATGGTGTCGCCGATCCGCACCGGGCGTTCGAACAGGATCATGATGCCGGAGATGAAGTTGGCGAAGATCTCCTGCATGCCGAAACCGAGACCGACCGACAGTGCCGCCACCAGCCATTGCAACTTGTCCCAGCTCACGCCGAGGGTGGACAGGGTCGAGACGAAACCGACGCCGGCAATCACATAGGACAGTAGCGTGGTCATGGCGTAGGAGCTGCCCTGAGCCAAATTCAGCTTTGAGAGCACAAGCACCTCCAGCAAACCCGGCAGGTTGCGCGCCAAGGCGAGGGTGATGCCGATAATGATCAGCGCGCCGAGCATGTCGCCGATGCTGATCGGCACCATGCTCATGTTGGCGCCGGTGCCGCTGGTGTATTCGTAGAGGGTGATGTTGTCCAGGTACGCGAACACCGAGATCAGATCCGACCAGACCCAATACAGTGCCGCAATGAAACCGCCGAGCAGCGCCAGGCGGATCAGTCGCAGGGACTGCTCATTGACTTTCTCGATGTCCAGGGTCGGCTCTTCGATCACCGTTTCACCGTCGCCGGCCTCTTTCGCGGCCTGACGTTTGGCCAAAGCGCGCTGATAGGCCAGGCGCCGTGCCGCGACACTGAGGCCGCGCACGAAGGCGGCTTCGATCACCAGCCAGAACATCAGCAAGTAAAGCGTGTTGATCAACCGGTCGCTGAGTTTCAGCGCGGTGTAGTAGTAGCCAAAGCACACGGCGATGAACAACGCGATCGGCAGGGCGGTGAACAGGATTCCCAAGGCTTTGCGGAACAGTGATGTGTTTTCGTGCGTCGGGCTGCTGACCAGCAAACGGCTGAGCAACCAGGCCATCAAGGCGTAGCAGGTCAGCACCACCGGCATGCCGAGCACGTCATCGGCCAGCGCCGCCGGTTGCAGTTCGGCGACCGCCACCACGGTCACCAGGGCCATCACCACCAGCCCGAGCCGGCGAATCCAGCCTTGAAGGAATTCGACCTGAGGTTTTTCCCAGCGGAAATGCAGTTCGGCCACGCCACCCGGCGCGAGGATGCGGTAGGCGGTGTAGAACACCAGCCAGGCCTGGGCCATTTGCAGCAGCGCCGCACCCATGTTCGTATTCTGCCCGCGGGCGTCGATCTGCAAGGCCAGGCCGCACAAGGCCAGGCCCAGAGAGACGGGCATCGCCAGCAGGATGTTGATCAGAATTGCTTGCGGGGTGTGCCACTGGCTGTCGCGCTTGAAATGGCCGATGTCCTGGTGAACTTTATTCAGGCGGGCATAGAGATTCTTGCGGCGCCATAGCAGAGCCCCGATCAGCAAGGCCAGTGGCAGGAACAGCAGCGGCCGCTGCGTCAGGCCATCGGTCAGTTCGCTCAGGCTTGAGGCCCACGGCAAGGTGGTGACCTGGCGTTGCAGGCGATCCGGCACGCCGTGCATCCACTCTAAATCCAGCGGCTTGTTGCTGGGAATCCAGAACATTTGCTCGTCGAGGGTCGCCCGCAGACTTTGGGCGGTGCTGAGCAGTTGCTTCTGGTTGAGTTGCAGGGTGATGGATTCGTTGAGCACCGCGCTCAGTTCGCGATTCAGGCGCTCCAACAGGTCCGCTCGGGTGCTGGCCAGTTCCAGCAGGCTCTTGCGCAGTTGCGGGGTGACTTGCTCGGGTGGTTGAGTTGCCAGCAGGTTATCGACATAGGTGATCGGGTTGCTGAGCAGTTCCCGTTGCTGACTGACTTCGAACTGATACAGGCGAATGTCGGCAATCTGGTCGGCAAGGTCGCGGTCGAGCCTGAGACGCGGAAGAGCCTGTTTCTGTTTGTAGAGAATCTTGGAGAGCAGCAGGCTGCCCTTGAGCACGTTGATCTGTTCGTCCAGCGCCGAATCGCTCTGGGTCACGCTGTCCAGTTGCTGCTTGGTCTGCAGGTTCTGTTGAGTAACTTCATTGAGGCGGTCGGTGCTTTTGAGCAGGTAGTCCGAGAGCTTCAGGTTGGCCGCGCTTTCGGTGGCCAGCAGGCTGCTGCCGCCAGCCTTCTGCGCTTCGATGGACTGTTGGGTCACTGTCTCTTGCGACTGGGCCAGGCGTTTCTGGTTGATCAGGGTTTGCAGGTCCTGGATCTCCTGATCCAGGCGATCGGATTTTTCCGACAGCAAGTCGTGCTGGCTGTTGCCCAGGTCCTGCAACAGGCTGTTGCCGGCCAGTTCCTGGCGACGCAACGGGATCAAGGCGTTCAGTGCCGCGAGTTCAGCATTGAGCTGATCGCGCTGCTCAGGGGTCAAGGTCTTGCCGCTGTCCTTGCCGAGCTTGAGGGTGTTATTGATCTGTTGGATACGCGTCTGGCTGGCAGAGATCTCGGCCTGGGCGCGCTCGGGGCGGGTCTGGGCGGTGATGATCAGGCTGTTCGCTTCGGCCAGGGCTTTCTGCAGATCGCTTTGCTGGGTGGAGCGTTCGGTCAACAGTTGTTCGAGCTGCTGAATCGTCTCTTTGGTATAGCGTTGCCCCACCGGCACCACTTTGGTGGCCTTGAGGCGGGTCAGTTCACGCTGGTTCTCGATATTCTGCTTCGGAGCGTTGGCCAACTGCTGCTTGAGATCGATCAGCTTCTGATCGTAATCGCGCAGGTTGTTGAGCTGGGTGAGCGTGCTCTGCAGGATGGTTTGCAGGGTTTTCTGGTCGGCTTCCGGCAGTTTGCGGTCGGCGATCTTGTTCAGGCTCGTCTGCACGGCTTCGCTGGACGGCGGTTCGGCGGCTTGCAGCGTGCTGATTGAAAGGCTCAAGCCCAGCAGGGCCATGATGAAAAAGGTGCGCAGAGTTGACATAGAGACCGATCGAAACGAGATGAAGAATGGAGTTTAGAGGAACAAGCCGGGACCGGGGCGACTTCCTTCGGGGAATCTGACGCCCACTTTACCGATCTTGTTCCCTTCCATGACCGCGACGGTCCAGAGGGTGTTGTTCCACTCCACCTGGTCACCGACGACTGGGGCACCGCCCACTTTCTGGGCAATGAAGTGGCCCAGGGACACGTTTGGATCGATGCCTTCGACTTTCAACCCGTACAGGGCAGCAACCGCGCCCAGCTGGGCGTCTCCTTCGAGCACGAAGTCGCCGAAGAAGCGCAAATCCAGCCCCCGTTGCGGTGCCTGACTGAAGAGTTTACCGAGGGCTGGAAGGTTGTGTTCATGGCCGATTACGCAGAGCAAATCATCGACTTCGAGCACCGTACTACCCGACGGATGGAGCAGTTGTTGGCCACGAAACAGGGCCGCGATACGGGTGCCTTCGGGCATTTTCAGCTCGCGAAGGGGCGAGCCGATGCACCATTTTTCGGCGCCGAGGCGATACACGAACAGCTCCCACTCGCTGGTGACATGCACTTCCAGCGCCGAACGGGTGATGGGCAGGGGTTCCGGCGGGACGGTCACTTTCAAAAGCTTGGCAACCCACGGCAGGCTTGTGCCTTGCACCAACAGCGACACCAGCACGATAAAGAACGCCAGGTTGAAGTAGAGCTGAGCGTTGGGCAGCCCGGCCATCAGCGGGAACACTGCCAGAATGATCGGAACCGCGCCGCGCAGGCCCACCCAGGAAATGAATGCCTTCTCGCGCCCATGGAACGCTTTGAAAGGCAGCAGGCCGACCAGCACCGACAGCGGACGGGCAAACAGAATCATCCACAGCGCCAGGCCCAGCGCCGGCAGCGCAATTGGCAGCAGGTCATGGGGCGTGACCAGCAGCCCCAGCACCAGGAACATGCCGATCTGGGCCAGCCAGGCCATGCCGTCGAGCATATGCAAAATACCGTGACGGCTGCGCACCGGGCGGTTGCCGATCACCAGGCCGCACAGGTACACCGCCAAAAAGCCGCTGCCGTGCAGGGCGTTGGTCAGGGCAAACACCACCAGGCCGCCGGCAATCACCAGAATCGGATAAAGGCCGGTGGCCAAATGGATGCGGTTGACCAGTTGCAGCATCAACCAACCGCCGCCGAGGCCGATGACGCCGCCGATACCGAACTCACGCAGCAAGTGCCCGAGCAGGCTCCAGTGCAGGCCGGTCTGGCCGCTGGCGAGCATGTCGATCAGGGTCACGGTGAGGAACACCGCCATCGGGTCGTTGCTGCCGGACTCGATCTCCAGGCTCGCGGTCACCCGTTCGTTCAGGCCCTTGCCACCCAGCAACGAGAATACGGCCGCGGCATCGGTGGAGCCGACGATGGCGCCGATCAGCAGGCCCTGAATCAGGTTCAGGTTGAACAGCCACGCCGCCGCCATCCCGGTCAGCCCGGTGGTGATCAACACCCCGACCGTAGCCAGCGACAGCGCCGGCCACAACGCCACGCGAAAACTCGCCACCCGGGTGCGCAAGCCGCCGTCGAGCAGGATCACTGCCAGGGCGAGGTTGCCGACCAGATAAGCCGTGGGGTAGTTATCGAAAATAATGCCGGCGCCGTCGACACCGGCCGACATGCCCACCGCGAGGATGATCACCAGAATCGGGATACCGAGGCGCGATGAAAGTGAGCTCACCAGAATGCTCGCACCTACCAGCAACGCGCCGATCAAGAACAGGCTGTTGATGGTCGTCGCATTCAAAGGCAGTACTCCAGAAAGCTAAAGGCGGGCACAAACTGACCATGCAGTCTGCGTGCCAGCGATTCTAACCTGTTGAAATGTGATGCTGTCAAAAAGCTTTTAACGCTGATCATCCACACCCGCTTCGGCTGGATGAGATCACTGTGGCGAGGGAGCTTGCTCCCGCTGGGTCGCGTAGCGACCCCAAACCGGCGCTGCGTTGCATCAGGTTCAATGCTTGGACCGATTTGCGACTGCTTCGCAGCCGAGCGGGAGCAAGCTCCCTCGCCACAGAGGTGGTGTAGCCGTTACAGGCTAAACCGCCCGACCATGTTGTTCAGGTCCAGCGCCAGGCGCGACAGCTCGCTGCTGGCCGCACTCGTCTGGTTGGCGCCAGTGGCCGATTGCACCGACAGGTCACGAATGTTCACCAGATTGCGGTCCACTTCACGGGCCACCTGGGCCTGTTCTTCGGCCGCGCTGGCGATCACCAGGTTACGCTCGTTGATTTCGACGATGGCGCTGTTGATGGTGTCCAGCGACAGGCCGGCACCGCGAGCGATGTTCAAAGTCGATTCGGCGCGCTCGGTGCTGTTGCGCATCGAATCCACAGCGTGTTCGGTGCCGCTCTGGATGCTGCCGATCATGCGTTCGATTTCGCTGGTCGATTGCTGGGTGCGATGGGCCAGGGCACGCACTTCGTCGGCGACCACCGCAAAACCACGACCGGCTTCACCGGCACGGGCTGCTTCGATGGCGGCGTTCAACGCCAACAGGTTGGTCTGGTCGGCCAGGCCGCGGATCACGTCCAGCACTTTGCCGATGTCCCGCGACTCGTTGGCCAGATCGCCGATCAGGGTAGCGGTGCTCTGCACGTCGGCGCTCATGCGTTCGATGGCGCTGACGGTTTCCTGCACCAGGTCACGACCATCACCGGCAGAGGTGGTGGCATTTTTCGAGGCTTCGGAGGTGCTCACGGCGTTGCGGGCGACTTCTTCCACGGCGCTGGTCATTTCATTGACGGCGGTGGCGGCCTGTTCGATTTCGTTGTTCTGCTGGGTCAGGCCACGGGCGCTTTCGTCGGTGACGCTGTTGAGCTCTTCTGCGGCGGACGCCAGTTGCGTGGCCGAACCGGAAATACGTTGCAGGGTGTCGCGCAGTTTTTCCTGCATCTTCGCCATCGCGGCGAGCAGACGACCGGCTTCATCTTCGCCATCGACCGTGATCGGGCGCGTCAGGTTGCCTTCGGCGATTTCTTCGGCGGCGCTCAGGGCGTTGGCGATGGGTTTGGTGATGCTGTTGGTCAGCAGCCAGGCGAACAGCAGGGTCAGGCCAGTGGCGATCACCAGCAGGGTCACTACCAGGTTGAAGGCTGACGAGTACTGGTCGGCGGCTTGCTGGTTGGCGTTGTCGGCCTGCTGGGTGTTGATCTCCAGCAAGCGGTTGAGCACGGTGTTGATGGCTTCAGAGTTGTTCAGCAAATCGGTGTTGACCAGTGTGCGCAGTTCGTCGACCTGATTGTTGCGCGACAGGCTCTTCATCCGGTCTTCGATCTGGCGATACTGCCCCAGCAACTGCACATACTGATCATAGGCCGCACGTTCCTGCGGGCTGGCGATCAGTTTTTCATAGGTTGTCTGAGCCGTTCGAATCTGCTGGTTACGGGTTTCCAGAAGGTCCATGGTTTTCAGCTGGACGTCCGGCTCACGATTCACCAACAGGCGATAAGACAGCACGCGCAGACGCAGGGTCAGCTGTGTGAATTCATCGAGGCTTTTAATGCTCGGTACGCTGTTCGAGGTGATCTCCTCGGCGGCGCCGCGAATCTTGCTCATCTGGTTCAGGGCGAACACACCCAGAATCAGCATCATGACGCCAATCAGGGTGAAGCCGAGGAACGCCCGCGGTGCGATATTCATATTTCGTAGGGACATGGTGTTCACCGAAAAAAGCGCATCCGTGCGGCGCTGAGACTGCTGTATTCATGGCTTATCGGTCATACGACTAAAGTCTTGAGTCGCTGCGCGCATTTGTCGCAGAAGGGCCGCAACGACGAAGTGCAGGAACCAGAGCCGTCAATCGCAGTCTTTAAAGCTCGCGAGGAAGGTCGACCGTCAGGAAAATCAAGGCCTTGCGCCTGCATAACCCTGGCTTCCACAGTGACTTTTCTTTATCGTACGCGCCCTTTGAAAATGCCCGGAAAATCAAAATGTTAGAAGCATCCCTAAGCCAACTGGAACAGCTGGTCAGCGACCTGGTGCAACAGAACCAGACCCTGCTCGGCACGCATCAATCCCTGAGTGCAGAACTGGCCCGGGTCAAGGATGAAAACGAAAGCCTGCAACTGAGCCTGATGGAACAGGAAGAGAAACAAGGCGCCACTGTCGCACGCATCCAGGCCTTGGTTGAGCGCGTCAGCGCCGGCCCTGTCAGCGCATGAGTTACGGCGCCGCAGGGGTAAAAGTCGTCTCGATTCTGGGCGAGGACTATTCAATCAAGGCGCCGGCCGGGGAAGAGCAGACCCTGCTGGACGCTGCATTGATGTTGAAGGCCGCCCTGGCCGAGACCAAAAAGAAATACCCGACGCTGATCGGTGACCGCTTGCTGGTGCTGGCGGCGATGAATCTGTGCTCGCAGCAGATCGAAATGCAAAAGCGTCACCGGCAGGAACTCGACCGTTACCAAGAGCAAGTCAGCGCCACGGTTGAAGTGATCGCCAAGACGATCAACCAGGCCTGAGCGGCTTTGCGCACAACCAAAGAATAAATTGTCGATTTAGTTGTATACAATCGGCATGGCTGTTGCAGTGTTTCAGCCTCTTATTCTTTGGGGGTGCTCCATGCAGTTCTGGCGACGCAGTATTCAATGGCAGTTGATCCTGAGCATGGGCACCGCCCTGCTGGTCAGTATTCTGATCGTGGTTGGCATTTATACCTTCGTGGTCAACCGCCTCGCCCAGCGCTATCTGGTCGAGCAGGCGCTGCCGTCGAGCATCGAAGCGATGCGCAACGACATCGAGCGAATCCTCGTTCAACCCCTCACCGCCGCCAAGGACATTGCCAGTAACAGCATGGTGCGAGACTGGTTGGCCGGGGGCGAAAACAGTGTCCAGACCGACACATTCGTGAAGTATCTGGAAGGCATCCGCACCGAGCACAAAGCCTTTACCGCGCTGATTATCGGCGCCGCTTCAAGCCATTACATCACTGAAAAAGGCCTGGACCGGACGCTCAGCCGTTCCAATCCCAACGACGCCTGGTTCTATTCATTCCTCGACAGCAATCAGCCGCGCACCCTCAATATCGACAATGACACCGCCACCGGTGAGTTGGCGCTGTTCATCGACCTCAAGGTCGAGCAGGCCGGTAAAGTCGTGGGCGTCGCCGGGCTGGGCCTGAGCATGAAAGAACTGTCGGAGCTGATCCAGAATTTCAACTTTGGTGAGCGCGGCAAGGTCTATCTCGTGCGTTCCGACGGATTGATCCAGGTTCACCCCGAGGCGCAGTTCAGCGGCAAACGTACGCTGGTCGAGCAAATCGGCGCTTCGGCGGCGCAAGCAGTGATGGGTCCAAAAGCTGCCACCAGCAGTTTTGCCCGCGATGGCGAAGAGTTTCTGGCCTTGAGCCTGCCACTGCGTGATCTGGGCTGGACCCTGGTGGCCGAAGTGCCGCAGTCGCAGATCTACGCCGAAGCTCGCCGGGCGATGTGGATGAGCCGCGGTATTGGTCTGGTCGTGGCGCTGGTCTGTCTTTTATTAGTGGTGTTGCTCGCCCGTGGGCTGGTACGGCCGATCCGTCAGGTAACAGTGGCGCTGGTAGCCATCGGTAGCGGTGGTGGAGATTTGACCCACAGGTTAAATTCCAGCCGCGCCGATGAGCTGGGTGACCTGGCTCGCGGTTTCAATCGCTTCCTGGAAAGTCAGCGCGACATGATCGGCGAAGTCCTGGCCACCAGTGAGCGTTTGCGCACGGCGGTCGGCCAGGTGGCGCGGGTGGTGGACAACACGGCCGAACGCTCGGGCCGTCAGCAGGAAATGACCGACATGGTCGCCACCGCTGTTCACGAAATGGGCCTGACCGTGCAGGAAATCGCTCAAAACGCCGGCAACGCGGCCGTCGCTTCGCAAACCGCGCGGGATGAAGCGCTGCAGGCGCGGGAAGTGGTGGGCGGATCGATCCGGCATATCGAAAGCATGTCCGAGGAGATTGGCATCGCCGCCGGTGCGGTGGGCGAGTTGGCTCATCAAGTGGCGTCCATCGATCAGGTGTTGGCGGTGATTCGCGGGATTTCCGAGCAGACCAATCTGCTGGCGCTCAACGCCGCCATCGAAGCGGCGCGGGCCGGGGACATGGGGCGCGGGTTTGCGGTGGTGGCCGATGAAGTGCGGACCCTGGCGCGGCGAACTCAATCGTCCACCGACGAGATCCAGCAAATGATCGGCAGTCTCAAGCAAGGCGCGGAGAATGCGGTGTCTTCCATGCATTCCGGGCAAGCGGCGACCGGCACGGGCGTTGAGTCGAGTCAGCGCACCGGGGCGTCGCTGACGGCGATTACCGGGCAGGTCGAGCGCATCAGCGATATGAACCATCAGGTGGCCACGGCGACGGAAGAGCAGTCGGTGGTGACGGAAGAGATCAACCGCAATGTACAGGGGATTTCTGATTTGGCGCGGGCCACGGCGGGGGAAGTCAGGGCTTGCCGTGAAGACTGTCAGACGTTGCAGCGCTTGGCGGATGATTTGGCTCGGCAGATGGGTGGGTTTCGGTTGAGCTGATAAATGTGTTGCCTGTACTGACGCCATCGCGGGCAAGCCCGCTCCCACAGGATTTGTGCGTGGAACACATTATCTGTGAACAACAGAGATCCCTGTGGGAGCGGGCTTGCCCGCGATTGGATGTCCGCTTCGCCACAAAGCCCCGATCAAAACCACTCATCCCGCATCGTCAGGCACACATCATCCCGAGCCTCAAGAATCGCCAGCTCATGGTGGCAACCCGGCACTTCCCACGTCAGGAAATACCGTGCCGCCTGCAGCTTGCCTTTATAGAAGCTCACATCCGCCGCATTCCCTTTGGCCAACCCTTCCTCCGCACGAATCGCCTGCTCCAGCCAACGCCAACCAATCACCGTATGACCGAACACCTTCAAGTACAGCGCCGAGTTCGCCAGGCTGCTGTTGACCTTGCCTTGAGCCAGATCGGTCAGCAGGCCGGTGGTCACGGCTTGCAGGCGCGCCATCAGTTTCTCCAGCGGTTCTCGCAGCGGCGTTAGCGATTCATACACCTGCGCCCGCTCGCCGGTGTCGGCGATCAGGCGGATCAGTTGCTTGAGCCCCGCGCCACCGTTCTGCGCCAGTTTGCGCCCGAGCAAGTCCAGGGACTGAATGCCATGAGTCCCTTCATGGATCGGGTTCAGGCGGTTGTCGCGGTAATACTGCTCCACCGGATACTCACGGGTGTAACCGTGGCCGCCGAGGATCTGGATCGCCAGTTCGTTGGCCTTCAGGCAAAACTCCGACGGCCAGGACTTGACGATCGGTGTCAGCAAATCCAGCAGCTCATGAGCCTGTTTGCGCTCGGCTTCGCCTTCAAGGGTTGTAGTGTCGTCGAACAGCCGCGCCGCATATAACCCGAGGTCGAACGCGCCTTCGACGTAGGCTTTCTGGGTCAGCAGCATGCGTCTGACATCGGCATGCTGAATGATTGCCACCGGCGCGGTGGTCGGGTCCTTGCTATCCGGCACCCGACCTTGCGGACGCTCGCGGGCGTATTCCAGTGAGTACAGATAACCGGCATAACCCAGCATCACCGCGCCCATGCCGACGCCGATCCGCGCCTCGTTCATCATCTGGAACATGTAGCTCAGGCCATGGTGCGGCTTGCCCACCAGATAGCCGACACACTCGCCGTTGTCGCCGAAGTTCAGCGCGGTGGACGTGGTGCCACGCCAGCCCATCTTGTGGAACAACCCGGCCAGCAACACGTCGTTGCGCTGGCCGAGGCTACCATCATCGTTGACCAGAAACTTGGGCACGATAAACAGCGAAATGCCCTTCACCCCGGCCGGTGCGTCTGGCAGTTTGGCCAGCACCATGTGCACGATGTTTTCCTACAGCGGGTGATCGCCACCGGAGATGAAGATCTTGTTGCCCTTGAGTCGATAGGTGCCGTCGGACGCAGGCTCTGCGCGGGTTCGAATATCCGACAGCGACGAGCCAGCATGGGGCTCGGTGAGGGCCATGGTGCCGAAGAAACGGCCGTCGATCATCGGTTGCAGGAAGCGTTGCTTCTGCTCATCGGTGCCGAAGCTTTCGATCAGGTTGGCCGCGCCCATGGTCAGGAACGGGTAAGAAGTCGACGCCGCGTTGGCCGACTGAAAGTGCGCAAAGCACGCTTGCGACAGCAGCGTAGGAAGTTGCATGCCGCCCGCGTCGAAATTGCGCGCGGCGTTGAGGAAACCGGCTTCGAGGAAGGCGTCCACCGCCGGTTTCACTTCCGGAATCAGAATCGCCTGACCGTCCTCATAGCGCGGCTCGTTCTCGTCGCCCTTGCGGTTGTGCGGGGCGAATAACTTCTCGGCGATGCTGCGGGCAGTGCCGATGGCCGCATCGAAGGTCTCGCGGTTGTGCTCGGCGAACCGCTCACGCTGGGTCAGGCCCTCGGCATCGAGGACTTCATACAGCTCGAAAGCCAGATTACGGGAACTGAGCAACGTCTCGGACATGGCGGCCTACCTTATTTTGGAATGGACCGAGTCTAGGCGTGGGAATAGAGGCTGAACAGGATGATTGATGAGCGTGATGGTGCAGCAGAGCGGCGGCTTAGCAGGCGACACAAGCAACTGTGGGAGCGGGCTTGCCCGCGATGGCGTCAGACCGGTCAATATCATCAGTGACTGATACATCGCTATCGCGGGCAAGCCCCACAGGTAATGTGTAAACCAGGCACCCATTGCAGGTGCCCGGTCTTGTTGCGGTTTAGCCGATCGTCATCAAACTGGCATTACCACCCGCCGCAGCGGTGTTAACGCTCAACGCACGCTCGATCACCAGACGTTCCAGCGCAATGTTGGTTTCACCCTGCGACAAGCCGTGAACCCCGACAATCGCACCGGCACGCTTGGCCACTTGCTGGCAGACCGCACGCAACTGGTCGGAATGGCCGTGATGCAGGACCGCATCAATCACCACCTCGTCCTTGGTCCAGTCGGCAACCCGCTTGATCCGCGCCTGGATTTCTTTCGGCAGGCGTGCGAACAGGGCCTTGCCCGGTTCAGCGTCCGGCCACACCGCCGAACCACCGACGGCCAACACCGCCGCCAGTTGGGTCAGCAAATCGCCTTCGACATCCGCCAGGCACAGCACGTGTTCGCGCGGCAGGATGGCGTAGCTGTTGCGCTCGCCGGTCGGGCCTGCCAGTACACGGGTGATCCCGCTTTGCGATTGCGCCGCGAACTGCACGCACAGGGCGCTCAAGTCAGCGAGCTTGTTGCTGTCGGCCCAGGCTTTCAGGGCGGTCAGCGGTTTGCTCATGGCGTCACGCAGGCGGACGTCCGGTGCAGCGATGGCGTCGCCGCGAGCGAAGGATTGTTCGATCGCATCGGTAGGACGCGTCGACAGCAAGCGGTACAGGTACAGCGGACCACCGGCTTTCGGGCCAGTACCCGACAGGCCTTCACCGCCGAACGGTTGCACGCCGACCACAGCACCAACAATGTTGCGGTTCACGTAGACGTTACCGGCGTTGACGTTGTCGATCACCTTGGCGATGGTCTCGTCGATGCGAGTGTGTACGCCCAGGGTCAGGCCGTAGCCGGAAGCGTTGATCTGGCCGATCAGTTGATCGATCTCTTTGCGCTTGTAGCGAACCACGTGCAGAACCGGGCCGAAGATCTCCCGTTGCAGTTCGTCGAAGCTTTCCAGTTCGATCAGGGTCGGCATCACGAAGGTGCCGCGTTTGACTTCTTCGCTGTTGGCTATGGCCACCTGATACACATTGCGACCTTTGTCGCGCATAGCCTGGATGTGCTTCTCGATGCCGGCTTTGGCTTCGGCATCGATCACCGGGCCGATGTCCACGGACAGGCGCTCAGGGTTGCCGAGACGGCATTCAGCCATGGCGCCCTTGAGCATTTCGATGACGCGGTCGGCGGAATCTTCCTGCAAGCACAGCACCCGCAGCGCCGAGCAACGCTGGCCAGCACTGTCGAAGGCCGACGACACCACGTCGATCACAACCTGTTCGGTCAGCGCCGAGGAGTCGACGATCATCGCGTTCTGGCCGCCGGTTTCGGCGATCAGCGGAATCGGACGGCCCTGGGCATCCAGGCGACCGGCGACATTGCGTTGCAACAAACGAGCGACTTCGGTGGAGCCGGTGAACATCACGCCTTTGACCCGATCGTCACCGACCAGACGGGCACCAACGGTTTCGCCACGGCCCGGCAGCAGTTGCAGCACGCCTTCCGGAATCCCGGCTTCGAGCAACAAACGCACGGCTTGAGCAGCCACCAGCGGGGTTTGTTCCGCAGGTTTGGCCAGTACCGGGTTACCGGCGGCCAGGGCAGCAGCGACCTGACCACTGAAGATCGCCAGCGGGAAGTTCCACGGGCTGATGCAGACCACCGGACCCAACGGACGGTGGGCATCGTTGGTAAAATCGTTGCGAGCCTGCACCGCGTAGTAACGCAGGAAGTCCACGGCTTCACGCACTTCGGCGATGGCGTTGGCGAAGGTTTTGCCGGCTTCGCGAGCCAACAGGCCCATCAACGGCTGGATCTCGCCTTCCATCAAATCGGCGGCACGTTCCAGGATCGCGGCACGTTCGGCCGGCGGGGTGGCCTGCCAGATCGGCCCAGCGTTCAGGGCGCACTGGATCGCGTTGTCGACGTCTTCGACAGTGGCTTCCTGTACGTGACCAACCACGTCACGCAGATCCGACGGGTTCAATACCGGCGCAGGGCTTTCAGTGCTGGACGCGCAGCCGAGCATCGGCGCGGCTTTCCAGTTGTTGTGAGCAGTGGCCAGCAGGGCGCACGACAGGGAAGCCAGACGATGTTCGTTGGCCATGTCGATACCGCTGGAGTTGGCGCGCTCGGCACCATACAGGTCACGTGGCAGCGGGATACGCGGGTGCGGCAGGCCGAAGCCGCCTTCCAGCGTCGCCATCTGCTCGATGCTGGCCACTGGATCGGCCACCAGCTCCTGAATCGAAATAGACTGGTCGGCGATGCGGTTGACGAACGAAGTGTTCGCACCGTTTTCCAGCAGACGACGCACCAGGTACGCCAACAGTGTTTCGTGAGTACCGACCGGTGCGTACACGCGGCACGGACGGTTCAGCTTGCCTTCGGAAACTTTACCTACAACCTGTTCGTACAGCGGTTCGCCCATGCCGTGCAGGCACTGGAACTCATACTGGCCGGGGTAATAGTTCTGACCGGCGATGTGGTAGATGGCCGACAAGGTGTGGGCGTTGTGCGTGGCGAACTGCGGATAGATGACTTCCGGCACCGACAGCAGTTTGCGTGCGCAGGCGATGTAGGAAACGTCGGTGTACACCTTGCGGGTGTAGACCGGATAGCCTTCCAGGCCTTCGACCTGGGCGCGTTTGATTTCGCTGTCCCAGTACGCGCCTTTCACCAAGCGGATCATCAGGCGATGACGGCTGCGGCGAGCCAGGTCGATCACGTAATCGATCACGTACGGGCAACGCTTCTGGTAAGCCTGGATCACGAAGCCGATGCCGTTCCAGCCGGTCAGTTGCGGCTCGAAGCACAGGCGCTCCAGCAGATCCAGCGACAACTCGAGGCGGTCGGCTTCTTCGGCGTCGATGTTCAGGCCGATGTCGTATTGCTTGGCCAACAGAGTCAGCGACAGCAGGCGCGGGTACAGCTCGTCCATCACGCGCTCGTACTGGGCGCGGCTATAACGCGGGTGCAAGGCGGACAGCTTGATGGAAATGCCCGGGCCTTCATAAATCCCACGACCGTGAGAGGCTTTGCCGATCGAGTGGATGGCTTGTTCGTACGAGGCCAGGTACTTCTGGGCGTCGTGCTCGGTGAGTGCGGCTTCACCCAGCATGTCGTAGGAATAGCGGAAGCCCTTGGCTTCGAACTTGCTGGCGTTGGCCAGGGCTTCGGCGATGGTTTCGCCGGTGACGAACTGCTCGCCCATCAGGCGCATGGCCATGTCGACGCCCTTGCGGATCATCGGCTCGCCGCTCTTGCCGATGATGCGGCTCAGGGACGACGTCAGGCCGGCTTCGTTGTGGGTGGCGACCAGTTTGCCGGTCAGCAGCAAGCCCCAGGTGGCGGCGTTGACGAACAGCGACGGGCTGTTGCCCAGGTGCGGCTGCCAGTTGCCGGTGCTGATCTTGTCGCGGATCAATGCGTCGCGAGTGCCTTTGTCCGGAATGCGCAGCAGCGCTTCGGCCAGGCACATCAGTGCCACGCCTTCCTGGGACGACAGGGAAAATTCCTGCAACAGGCCCTGAACAATCCCGGCACGGCCGCCGGCGCTCTTCTGATTGCGCAGTTTCTCGGCAATCGAGGCGGCGAGCTTGTTGGTGGCGTCGCACATCGGGGCCGGCAGGCGCGCCTGCTCGATCAGCATCGGCACCACTTCGGGTTCCGGGCGACGGTAAGCGGCAGTGATAGACGCACGCAGCACCGATTGCGGCAGGATGCTTTCAGCGAACTCCAGGAAGCACTGGTGCGCGTGATCGGTATGGACTTCGCCAGCGTCGTCGGCGTCTTTGCCGGTCAAACCGCTCAGCTCGGTCAGGGTTGCACCACCCTCGAGTTTTTCCAGGTAATTGAAAATTGCCTGCTTGATCAGCCAGTGCGGCGTGCGATCGATCGAGGTCGCGGCGGCCTTGAGGCGTTCGCGGGTCGGGTCGTCAAGTTTGACCCCAAGGGTGGTGGTAGCCATATTTTTATCCTCATGTTTGCCACGACCTCGTGGCATCAGCTGGCGGCAAGATTAGCTGTGCGTTGGTCGAGGTGCAACCGGGTGCAACCCTTTTTTGTCGGAATAATCGGCGGCTCGTCAGGAAATAAATTCTGGTACACATCTCCCGCGCCTGCTTGGTGCTTTTGCTTCTAGCGCAATGCGAAAAACGCCCTGAAAAGGAGCAAAAAACGACCCTTTTCAAGATAATCCGACTAGGTGCAACTTATTCTGGCGAAACTGGTTGCACCTTATTTGCTTTGTTGAATAGCATTCGCGGCCAAGGTGCAACCGGTCAAAAAGATCGGTGCGCCGGCTGATGGCTTTCCTGGGGAAACATCAGTCATAAATGCGCGGGATCCCGAATCGTCTGTCAAACGTCTTCGTTTGCGAGCGGTTCACCAGCCGCCGTTACATAAAAACAATGCCAGGGCGTCACTCAATGAGCGTAAGCAATCCAACCCTGATCACGTTCGTGATCTACATCGCAGCAATGGTGCTGATCGGCTTCATGGCCTATCGCTCCACCAACAACCTTTCTGACTACATTCTGGGCGGTCGTAGCCTGGGCAGCGTCGTGACTGCACTCTCTGCCGGTGCTTCCGATATGAGCGGCTGGTTGTTGATGGGCCTGCCAGGCGCCATCTACATGTCCGGTCTTTCCGAAAGCTGGATCGCCATCGGCCTGATCATCGGTGCTTACCTGAACTGGCTGTTCGTCGCCGGCCGTCTGCGCGTGCAGACCGAGCACAACGGTGATGCACTGACCCTGCCGGATTACTTCTCCAGCCGTTTTGAAGATAAAAGCGGCCTGCTGCGGATCATCTCCGCGGTCGTGATCCTGGTGTTCTTCACCATCTACTGCGCTTCCGGCATCGTGGCCGGTGCCCGTCTGTTCGAAAGCACCTTCGGCATGTCCTACGAGACAGCGCTGTGGGCCGGTGCCGCGGCGACGATTGCCTACACCTTCGTCGGTGGTTTCCTGGCAGTGAGCTGGACTGACACCGTACAAGCCACGCTGATGATCTTCGCCTTGCTGCTGACGCCGATCATCGTGCTGCTGGCCACTGGCGGCATCGACACCACGTTCCTGGCGATCGAAGCACAAGACCCAAGCAACTTCGACATGCTGAAAAACACCACCTTCATCGGCGTGATTTCGCTGATGGGCTGGGGTCTGGGCTACTTTGGCCAGCCGCACATCCTGGCGCGTTTCATGGCGGCGGATTCGGTCAAGTCGATTGCCAAGGCACGTCGCATCTCCATGACCTGGATGATCCTGTGCCTGGGCGGCACCGTCGCTGTAGGTTTCTTCGGTATCGCTTACTTCTCGGCAAACCCTGCCCTGGCGATGCCCGTGACCGAAAACCACGAGCGTGTGTTCATCGAACTGGCGAAAATCCTGTTCAACCCGTGGGTTGCCGGTGTGTTGCTGTCGGCCATTCTGGCGGCGGTAATGAGTACGCTGAGCTGCCAACTGCTGGTGTGCTCGAGCGCCCTGACCGAAGACTTCTACAAAACCTTCCTGCGTAAAACCGCTTCCCAGGTTGAGCTGGTCTGGGTCGGCCGTGCCATGGTGCTGCTGGTTGCCCTGATCGCCATCGCTCTGGCGGCTAACCCGGAAAACCGTGTACTGGGTCTGGTCAGCTACGCCTGGGCTGGTTTCGGTGCCGCGTTCGGTCCAGTTGTCCTGATCTCCGTGATCTGGAAAGACATGACCCGCAACGGCGCACTGGCCGGCATCCTGGTCGGCGCGATCACCGTGATCGTCTGGAAACACTTCGAACTGCTGGGCCTGTACGAAATCATCCCTGGTTTCATCTTCGCCAGCCTGGCGATCTACTTCGTCAGCAAAAGGGGCACACCGACCGCCGGCATGCTTCAGCGCTTTGCTGCGGCCGAGAAGGATTTCCGCCTGAACCAGTGATGGGGATGAGCTGATGCTCTGACCTTTCGGCTACAACAAAACGGCCCGCTTCCTACTGGAAGCGGGCCGTTTTTTTGCGCTGTTTCTTTTGACGCAGGGCGTGAAACATCGAAGTTCCATTGTGGGAGCGGGCTTGCCCGCGATAGGGCCCTGTCAGTCACAAATGCATTACCTGACCCACCGCTATCGCGGGCAAGCCCGCTCCCACAGTTGTTCGGTGGTGCTTCTGACAGGAAAGTCTGTAGTCCTATATCCCGATTTTTGAAGGAAAAATCCCTAAAAAAGCAGGGAAAATCTGATTTTCCTGACCTCCGCTCAACACCCCTTGTCGCTCATGCAGAATCGCCCGCCTTCATTCTGTAGAGACACATCGGATGTTCGCGCCAGCCAATCAACCGCGTTTCACGTTGACCCTCGACGGCGTCCAGAATGAGCTCAAGGTACTTGAGTTCACGGGCAAGGAAGCCATAAGCCAACCCTACCGCTTTGACCTGGAACTGGTCAGCGAGCGCCCGGATCTGGAGCTCGAAAGCCTGCTGCATCGTCAGGCCTTTCTGAGTTTCGATGCGCAAGGTTCCGGTATTCACGGTCAGATTTTTCGCGTCGGCCAGAGCGATTCCGGCCAGCGTCTGACGGGCTACCAAATCAGTCTCGTGCCGCGTCTGGCGTACCTCGGTCAGCGTATCAATCAGCGGATTTTCCAGCACAAAAGCGTGCCGACTATCGTCGCGCAAATCCTCAAAGACCACAGCATCCAGCGCGATGCCTTCGAGTTCCGGCTCGGCAGCGACTACCCCGAACGCGAGTATTGCGTGCAGTACGCCGAAAGCGATCTGGCGTTCATCCAGCGGTTGTGTGCCGAGGTAGGTATTCACTACCACTTCCAGCACAGCCCCGACGGGCATCTGTTGGTGTTCGGCGATGACCAGACGGTTTTCCCCCGGCTGCCCGAGCCGACGCTGTACCTGCCAGGCAGTGGGATGGCGGCAGATGCGCCAGCGATCAAACGTTTCAACGTGCGGCTGGAAACCCGGACCACAGCGGTCACTCGCCGGGACTACGACTTCCGTAAACCGCGTTTGCAACTCGAAAGCCGCCACGACAGCGAGCAGCGACCGGTGCTCGAGGACTACCACTTCCCCGGCCAATTCACTGATCGCGAACATGGCAAGCATCTGGCGCAACGGGCCTTGGAGCGCCACGGGGCAGATTACCGCCAAGCCGAAGGTCGCGGCGACGAATCTGCGTTGGTCAGTGGGCATTTCCTACACCTCGCCGAACACCCGCGCCAGGCGTGGAATGACCTGTGGTTGATCACCGAAATCGAGCACCGGGGCCGGCAGCCGCAGGTGCTGGAAGAGTCGGCCACCAGCGACAGCCCGGATGATTTCCAGGGCTATCGCAATACCTTTCTGGCGACGCCGTGGGACGTTTCCTTTCGCCCGCCGCTGGGACCAGAAAAGCCACGCATGCTCGGCTATCAACCCGCCATGGTCACCGGCCCGACTGACAGCGAAATCCATTGCGACGAGTACGGTCGGGTCAAGGTTCAGCTCGCCTGGGACCGTGACGGTGAGCTCAACGAGCATTCCAGTTGCTGGTTGCGTGTCGCCACTGGCTGGGCGCATGACCGTTACGGCAGCGTGATGATTCCGCGCGTCGGCATGGAAGTGCTGGTGGGGTTCGTCGACGCCGATGCGGACAAACCGCTGGTGATGGGTTGCCTACCCAACGCGGCGACCCCGGTGCCGCTCGATCTGCCGGCGGACAAGACCCGCAGCATTTTCCGCAGCCAAAGTAGTCCCGGCGGCGGCGGTTACAACGAAGTGCGCATCGAGGATCGCAAGGGCGCCGAGGAAATCTACCTGCGCGCCCAGCGAAACTGGACCCAGCACGTACTGAATGATCAACAGGTGCAGGTCGATAACGCTCGCAGCATCGTCGTTACCGGCACCGCCCGCCATGAACTGAAGGCTGACGAAAAACGCATCACCCACGGTCAGCGCCAGACCGAAGTGCGGCTGGACGATCACTTGGTGGTGGCCGGTGACCGGCACATTCGCGTGACCAGTCAGGCCCTCAATGCCAGTCAGCAGTTTCACGTCAGCGCCGGCCAGCAAGTGGTCATTGACGGCGGTGCCAGCGCGACCATTCAAGCGGGCGGGCAGTGGATCAACATCGGCCCCGGCGGGATTTTCAGCAGCGTACCGATTCAGGTCGGTGGTGCGCCGATGGCGGCCATGGCTGCGGCGCCGAGCCTGCCGGATGTTCCGTTGAAACTCGCCGCCGCCCCGGCGGCGCTGCTCAGTGCCGCACAAATACTCAGCCTGCAAAGCGACGCGCCGTTCTGCGAAGAATGCGAGCGCTGCAAGGACGGTGTTTGTGCCGCCTGATGCCTTGTCACCTCGCGCCTGGCTGGAGCACCAGCCGCTGAAACCGGCGGAGCAACTGTTTGCGATATTCAGCAGCGCCAGTGCTGCTGAACCGTTCAAAGCCTGGCAACGCTCAATCACCGCTCAAGCGCCGAGCCCGATCTGGGCTGATACCGCGTATGCCGAGTGGGAAGCGGTGATGCCCTATGTCGGAATCGTCGCTGCGGATAGTGAGTTTCTGGAGTGGGTTGCCGCCACTGAGTCTCGTGACTGGGGCTGGTTGGCGGTTTCTGCGGCCAGTCATCAAGCGCTGGTCGAGCACTTGCGCTCTCTCACACAAGCGCTGCTGCCCAATGGCGACAAGGTATTTTTTCGGTTCTGGGATGGGCGCTATCTGCTGCCAATTCTGCAATCCGCCGAGGTCGATTCCGTGCAGCTGCTGCCGCTGATCGGGCGTTGCCTGATCAATGGTCAGGCGCACGAGATCGGTGGTCGCGCGCTGAAAACCTCCCTCGTTTTTCCATGGTGGAAAGTCCCGGCGACGTTGTTGGAACAGCTCGCCGCACAGTCTGAAGTCACCCGAATCAACAACCTGCTGAAGTGGCTGAGCGAAGACCGCCCAGACCTGTTTGAAGCGTTTTCCGAAAGCGTTTTGCGGCGCAAGACCGCGAGTTTTCTTGAAGCGCCGGACCTGCCCCAAGCAGCGAAACAAGCGTTGGTGGATTACCTGATGGCGGAGCTGAGCTGATGGATCAGATTGTGCGCATCGAGCAGGAGCTCGACAGTTTTCCGAACACCCTGACGCTCTACCGCGAACAGCTCAAGCACTGGTTCAGCCGGGCGGCAGATACGGCCAGTCACGCTGCCGATCTGCCTTCGCTGATGGGCATGGAACGGATCATCAGATTCGGCAATGCCAGCACCGTGGTGAGCAGTGGCGACGACGACTTTCTCTCCACAGTCGTGCAGTGCCCGAAAGGTGGAAAGCTCGAGATCGAGAGCAAATTTGAATCGGTTTATGACATTCCCGTGGGGAATATTCAGGTCGATGTGATTGCCATGGATGGCGGTAAGTCGACGCCGGTCACGCTCGATAAAAATGGCAAGGGAACATTCCGAGGGGAAGAAGGCAAGCTCTACCGCATTCACGTCCACAACGAAGTCACACCACAGCAAGTTGAAGATCTTTTCTCTTCCTACGATGGCCTGACGAAGGAGCTCGACAGCTGGCTGCGAGATGAGTGGCGGACGTTCAAGCCGAAGTGGTCGCAATCGTCTTCGGTGGCTGTAGGCAATGGAATGCTCGCGGGCAGTTGGGCGGCCATTGAAGGTGTGTGGGACGGCATCAGCCTGCTGTCGGACATTCTCAAGGATCCGGCGAAGTTCGCAGAGCGGTTGGGTGAAAGCGCCGCGGAGCTGGAAAAGCTCGCCAAAACCGCACCGGATGTCATGGAAAAAGCCCAGTTGCTAGCCAGTGACGAAGCAGCGCTGTGCCTGCTGGTGCGCTGCGCCAGCCTGTGGTTGGACATGCTGCCACCGAGCGAAATCGCCGGCAAAACCGCCGAAGCGGTGTCGATGATGGTGGTGCAGCTGTTGATCGACATCCTGATTG
>NZ_CAXAQH010000014.1:0-138427 GCF_963970905.1 Pseudomonas sp. EL_65y_Pfl2_R96
CTCTCCTACTCGGGTGCGGACACACCAGTGCTAATGACGGTCTCTGCCCCGCGCGCGCTCTCAACTTTAGATCCCCCCAGTTTGCTGCGCGACAGCGCGGCGTCGAAGACGGGGCGGACCCTCCTACAGGGAAACGCATATTCCGCGTAGGAGCTGCCGAAGGCTGCGATCTTTTGATCTAGCGGTCCTGCGCATCCTTGGCATCCGCTTCCGCGTTTCGTTCGGCGACGCGTTTACGTTGCTCTTCAGTCAATTCGACCTTGTCGGCGGTGTCGCGCAGCATCATCAAACCGCCAACGATCGAGCCAATGGCAACGATCAGAATCAACCAGGCATACCAAGGCATAGGAGTTCTCCTTAAGGGCAAACCGGTGGGCAAGGGTTTCGCCAACCGATCGTGCTTACCACTTTTGAGCGATCAATTTTCGCAGTGGTTCCATTCTATGCCTGATATGCCGTAGCCGCCGCACAACCTTGACACGGCGACTGTTTAAAGTCCCGTCAACATCGCATCCGCCGGCGCATCGGCACGTAGTTGCGCGGTGAGCATGAAGTACACGAAACCCACCGCCATGAATCCAAGGAAGATCAACCCGATCAAGGTGTTGAACCAGGCCATCGCCACCAGGCAAACCACCGCCAGCACCAGCGCAATGAATGGCAGCAACGGGTAGCAGGGTGCGCGGAAAGTGCGTTCCAGGTTCGGTTCGGTTTTGCGCAGTTTAAACAGGCTGAGCATGCTCATGATGTACATCACGATCGCGCCGAATACCGCCATGGTGATCATCGCCGCCGTCAGTGTCATGCCGCCGAGGTTGATCAGGCCGTCGCTGTAGATCGCCGCGATGCCGATCACGCCACCGGCGATGATTGCCCGGTGCGGGGTCTGGAAGCGCGACAGTTTGGCCAGGGAGGCCGGCAGGTAACCGGCCCGGGCCAGCGCAAAGAACTGCCGCGAGTAGCCGAGGATGATCCCGTGGAAACTCGCCACCAGGCCAAACAGGCCGATCCACACCAGCATGTGCAACCAGCCGGAGCTTTCGCCGACCACGGCTTTCATGGCTTGTGGCAGCGGATCGTTGATGTTCGACAGGGTGCGCCAGTCGCCGACACCACCGGCAAAGAACATCACGCCCATCGCCAGTAGCACCAAAGTCAGAATGCCGCTGATGTAGGCCTTGGGAATCGTGCGTTTCGGGTCCTTGGCTTCTTCGGCGGCCATGGCCGCGCCTTCGATGGCCAGGAAGAACCAGATGGCGAACGGAATGGCCGCGAACATACCGGCAATCGCTGGCGCACCGAACACATCAGAACCGGCCCAGCCATTGAGCGCGAAGTTACTGAAGCTGAACGCCGGGGCGACCACGCCCATGAACACCAGCAATTCGGCGACCGCCAATACGCAGACCACCAGTTCGAAGGTCGCGGCCAGTTTCACGCCGAGGATGTTCAGGCCCATGAACACGATATAGGCACCGACCGCCGCGTGTTTCGGGTCGAGGGCGGGAAACTGCACGTTCAGGTAGGCACCGATCGCCAGGGCAATCGCCGGCGGGGCGAAAACGAATTCGATCAGGGTCGCCAGCCCGGCAATCAATCCACCTTTTTCGCCAAAGGCGCGGCGGCTGTAGGCAAAGGGACCACCGGCATGGGGAATCGCCGTGGTCAGTTCGGTGAAACTGAAGATGAAGCAGGTGTACATCGTGGCGACCATGAACGAGGTCACCAGAAAACCGAGTGTGCCGGCCACGCCCCAGCCGTAACTCCAGCCGAAGTACTCACCGGAAATCACCAGCCCGACCGCGATACCCCACAGGTGCAGCGTGCCCAGCGTGGGTTTGAGTTGTGTGTTCATGTGTTGCCCCCTGAACGGTTTGGAAAAGCTCGGGGGAGGGCGTGTGCAGCGGGCGTGCCATTTTTCAGATGGGCGTCGTAAAGCGCTGGAAGCTGTCGTATCGAGGATGTTCGCGGCTGGATGGGCGCTTTTTGTGCGCCAGTTGGGGGCGTTGTCGGCCGTTATGCCGTCTTCGCGGGCAAGCCTCGCTCCTACAGGGGACGGTGGTGCATCGACAAACGCATATCCTTGTGGACCGCCATCGCGGGCAATCCCGCTCCCACAATGGAATGCGTTTGCCCGGAAATCACAAAAACCTGTGGGAGCGGGCTTGCCCGCGATGAGCCCCCCCGGACACCGCTGTAACAAAGCCATAAAACCCACTCTTTACGCATTCTTTATGCCTCGCCACCTCCCTCGATCTCGCGCCTTTACAGCCTCCCTGCAGACAATCACTCCACACGCGGCAATACGCCGTAACACGGAGAACTTCCATGAGCGTTCTGGACGGAGTGTCACTGCTATTGGCAGTGGGGCTGTTCATTTATCTGTTGGTTGCGCTGTTGCGCGCGGACCGGAACTAGGAGCGGCTATGCACAGTTATGACTATTGGCTGATCCTCGCCTTCTTCGCCGTGGTGCTGATTCCGGCACCGTTTCTGGGGCGCTTCTACTACAAGGTGATGGAAGGGCAGCGCACCTGGCTTTCGCCGATTCTTGGCCCGGTGGAGCGTGGCTGCTATCGGGTGGCCGGCGTCGATCCGCAGGCCGAACAGAGTTGGCAGAAATACACCCTGGCCTTGCTCGCCTTTAACCTCGCGGGTTTTTTGCTGTTGTTCACGATCCTGTTGTTCCAGGATCACTTGCCGCTGAACCCGCAAAACCTGCCGGGTCAAGAGTGGACGCTGGCGTTCAACACCGCTGTCAGCTTCATGACCAACACCAACTGGCAGGCTTACAGCGGCGAAGCGTCCCTGAGCTACTTGAGCCAGATGGTCGGCCTCACCGTGCAGAACTTCGTCAGCGCCGCCACTGGTCTGGCGGTGTTGGTTGCGCTGTGTCGCGGCATCGGTCGCAAGTCGACCAAAACCCTGGGCAACTTCTGGGTCGACATGACTCGCGCCACCCTCTACGGGCTGTTGCCATTGTGCTTGCTGCTGGCGCTGTACCTGGTGTGGCAGGGTGTGCCGCAAACCTTCGCGCAGTATGTGAATGCCGTGACCATGCAGGGCGTCGATCAGGTGATCCCGCTCGGCCCGGCTGCCAGCCAAATCGCGATCAAGCAACTGGGCACCAACGGCGGTGGCTTCTTCGGCGTCAACTCGGCGCACCCGTTCGAGAACCCGACGGCGTGGAGCAACCTGTTCGAGGTCGCCTCGATCATTCTGATCCCGGTGGCGCTGGTGTTCACCTTCGGCCATTACGTGAAAGACCTGCGTCAGAGCCGCGCGATCATCGCCTGCATGCTGGCGTTGTTTTTGATCGGCGGTGCGACGTCGTTGTGGGCTGAATATCAACCCAATCCGACCCTGGCCAACGTCGCCGTCGAACAGACCGCGCCGCTGGAAGGCAAGGAAGCGCGCTTTGGCACCACCGCCACCGTGCTGTGGTCGGTCACCACTACCGCGGCGTCGAACGGCTCGGTCAACGGCATGCACGACAGCCTCAACCCGCTGAGCGGCATGGTCGCGATGGTCAACATGATGGTCGGCGAAGTGATCTTCGGCGGCGTCGGCGCCGGGCTCTACGGCATGTTGCTTAACGTGCTGATCGCGGTGTTCCTCGCCGGGCTGATGATCGGCCGCACCCCGGAATACCTCGGCAAGAAACTGCAAGCGAAGGAAGTTCAGTTGCTGGTGGTGACCTTGTTGGTGATGCCGGTGGGCGTGCTGGTGCTGGGGGCGATTGCCGCCAGCTTGCCTGGCCCGGTGGCGGCGGTGAGCAACCCTGGCGCTCACGGTTTTAGCCAGTTGCTTTATGCCTACACCTCGGCCAGTGCCAACAACGGTTCGGCGTTTGGTGGCTTCGGGGCGAACACCGCGTTCCACAATCTGATGCTGGGGCTGGGCATGTTGATCGGGCGCTTCGGCTACATCCTTCCGGTACTGGCCCTGGCCGGCAGCCTGGCGATGAAGAAAACCGCTCCTATCGGTCAGAACAGCTTCCCGACCCATGGCCCGCTGTTCGTGACCTTGCTGACCGTGACCATTTTGCTGGTGGGTGGTTTGACCTTCCTGCCGACGCTGGCGCTGGGTCCTATTGCTGAACACCTGAGCCTGGGCTTCTAAGGAGTCAATGATGAATATGCCCGCAACGAAAGCCGCCGTCGTCAAGGCGCCGGAACAACCGAAAACCGCGATCTCGGCCCTCTGGCGCCCGGCGCTGGTGCAAGCGTTCGTCAAGCTCGACCCACGGCAATTGCAGCGTGCGCCGGTGATGCTGGTGGTGGAACTGACCGCGATCCTCACCACCGTGCTGTGCTTCATTCCCGACACCGCCGTGCCGACCTTCGTCGCCGCGCAAATCGCGTTGTGGCTGTGGTTCACCGTGCTGTTCGCCAACTTCACCGAAGCACTGGCCGAAGGTCGCGGCAAGGCCCGCGCCGACAGCCTCAAGGCCGGCAGCGAAGGCTTGAGCGCCCGGCGCAAAAGTGCCAATGGCAGCTTCCAGGTGGTGCCCGCCACCAGCCTGCGCAAGGGCGATGTGGTGCGCGTCGAAGCGGGGGAGATGATTCCCGGTGACGGCGAGGTGATCGAGGGCATCGCGGCGGTCAATGAAGCGGCGATTACCGGTGAATCGGCCCCCGTGATTCGCGAGTCCGGCGGCGACCGCTCGGCCGTCACCGGCAACACTCGATTGGTGTCCGATTGGCTGCTGGTGCGCATCACCGCTAACCCCGGTGAGTCGACCCTGGACCGCATGATCGCGCTGGTCGAAGGCGCCAAACGCCAGAAAACCCCGAACGAAGTCGCGCTGGATATCCTGCTGATCGGCCTGACCCTGATCTTTCTGCTGGTGGTAGTGACCCTGCAACCGTTCGCCCACTTCGCCAACGGCAACCTGCCGCTGGTGTTCCTGGTGGCGCTATTGGTGACGCTGATTCCGACCACCATCGGTGGCTTGCTGTCGGCCATCGGGATTGCCGGGATGGATCGCCTGGTGCGACTGAACGTGATCGCCAAATCCGGTCGCGCCGTGGAAGCGGCGGGTGACGTACACGTCCTGCTGCTGGACAAGACCGGCACCATCACCTTCGGCAATCGTCGCTGCTCCGCGGTTTATGCCGCGCCTGGCGTCACCGCCAGGGAACTGGCCGAAGGCGCGTTGTTCGCTTCCCTGGCCGATGACACGGCTGAAGGCAAATCCATCGTCGACTACCTGCGCGGCCTTCATCCGCAACCCGAGCCATCCGCCGAGCTGCTGACCGCTGTGCCGTTCAGCGCGGAAACCCGCCTGTCCGGTGTCGACTATCAGGGCCGGGTCTATCGCAAGGGCGCGGTGGATTCGCTGCTGGCCTTCGTCGGCCTGAAACGCGCCGATCTGGCAGCACCTCTGTCCCGGGAAATCGACAAGATCGCTCAGAGCGGTGGTACGCCGTTGCTGGTGTGCGCCGACGGCAAATTGCTCGGTGTCATTCACCTCAAGGACGTGGTTAAACCCGGTATTCGTGAGCGTTTCGCCGAGCTGCGCAAGCTGGGGATTCGCACCGTCATGGTGACCGGCGACAACCCGCTGACCGCCGCCGCGATTGCCGCCGAAGCGGGCGTGGATGATGTGCTGGCCGAAGCCACGCCGGAGAAAAAACTGGCGCGCATTCGCCATGAGCAGAACGACGGTCGGCTGGTTGCCATGTGCGGCGACGGCGCCAACGACGCCCCGGCCCTGGCCCAGGCGGACGTCGGTATGGCGATGAACGACGGTACGCAAGCGGCGCGCGAGGCGGCCAACATGGTCGACCTCGACAGCGACCCGACCAAGCTGCTGGATGTGGTGCAAATCGGCAAGGAGTTGCTGGTGACCCGCGGTGCGCTCACCACCTTTTCCATCGCCAACGATGTGGCCAAGTACTTCGCGATCCTGCCCGCGCTGTTCGCCTCGATCTATCCGCAACTGGGTGTGCTCAACGTCATGCACCTGAGCAGTCCGCAGAGCGCGATTCTCTCGGCGATTGTGTTCAACGCCTTGATCATCGTCGTGCTGATTCCATTGGCGCTGCGGGGGGTGCGAGTTCAAGCGGCGAGTGCGGCGGCGTTGCTGCGGCGCAATCTGCTGATCTATGGACTGGGCGGGATTCTGGTGCCGTTCGTGGGGATCAAGGCGATCGACATGCTGTTGACGGCGTTGCATCTGGTTTAGCGGTTGTTGCTTGAGGCAGGGGCTTTTTGTGGCGAGGGAGCTTGCTCCCGCAGGGCTGCGAAGCGGCCCCACCTCAGGCCACCGTGTTTATTCAGGCACAGCGCATTCACCGAGTTACGACTGCTGCGCAGTCGAGCGGGAGCAAGCTCCCTCGCCACAGGTGATGTGTGTGCCTTCCGAGTGATGAGTATTCTTCGAATCGAGGATTTTGAAATGTCCACACTGATACGTCCGGCCCTGAGCCTGCTAGTGCTGATGACCCTGATCACCGGCGTCGCCTATCCCTTGGTGGTGACCGGCGTCGCCCAGGTCGCCTTCCCGGACCAGGCCAATGGCAGCCTGGTGCGCGACGCTGACGGCAAGGTCCGCGGCTCGTCGCTGATCGCCCAGGATTTCGTCGGCGACGCCTGGTTCCATCCACGGCCATCGGCCGGTGCCTTTGCCACCGTGTCGAGCAGCGCCAGCAACTTCTCGCCGAGCAATCCGGCGCTGGCCACTCGGGTTATCGACGAGGCCAATAAATTGCAGGTGCCAGGGCAGGGCCCGGTGCCGTTGGCCTTGCTGACCACCTCCGGCAGCGGTCTCGATCCGCACTTGCCACCGGCCGCGATTGCCTATCAACTGGCGCGTGTCGCGGCGGCACGCAATCTGCCAGTGTCTACGCTTGAACAACTGCTGGACGCGCACATCGAGCAGCCGTTGGTGGGGCCGCCGGTGGTGAATGTGCTTGAGTTGAATGCGGCGCTGGAAAAGCTGTAAATCGGTGGCGCTGCCAATCGCGGGCAAGCCCGCTCCCACAGGAGGCAATGGTGGATACAGAATTTGTGACCACCATCGATCCCTGTGGGAGCGGGCTTGCCCGCGAAGAGGCCCAGACAGTCACTGTATCAACATCAGAATGAGAGAGAGCTTCAAGCATGAGTGACTCCGGCCGCGCCGACGCGCTGTTAGCAGACCTGCCCCGCGATGGCCGTGGCCGGCTCAAGGTGTTCCTTGGCGCGGCCCCGGGCGTCGGCAAGACCTACGCCATGCTGCAAGCTGCCCACACTCAACTGCGTCAGGGCGTGAAAGTCATGGCCGGGGTGGTTGAAACCCACGGCCGCGCCGAAACCGAAGCGCTACTCGCGGGTTTACCGCAGCAACCGTTGGTGCGCTCGGAATACCGCGGTGTGATGCTCGAAGAAATGGACCTCGACGGCTTGCTCGCCGCCAAACCGAAACTGGTGCTGGTCGACGAACTGGCCCACAGCAATGCCCCCGGCAGTCGTCACACCAAACGCTGGCAAGACATCCAGGAGCTACTGGCCGCCGGCATCGACGTGTTCACCACGGTCAACGTCCAGCATCTGGAAAGCCTCAACGATCAGGTGCGCGGTATCACCGGCGTACAGGTGCGCGAAACCCTGCCGGACTGGGTGTTGCAAGAAGCCTACGAACTGCTGTTGATCGACCTGCCGCCGCGTGAGTTGCTGGAGCGTCTGCGCGACGGCAAAGTCTACGTGCCGGAGCAGGCGCGGGCGGCCATCGATGCATTCTTCACCCAGACCAACCTCACCGCCCTGCGCGAACTGGCGATGCAAACCGCTGCGGCTCAAGTCGATGACGATCTGGCCCAGGGTTATCGCCAGTTGGGGCAGGCCGCACCGGCCGTGCGCGGTCGTTTGCTGGTGGGGGTCGATGGCGATGCTCAGGCCGAGCGTCTGGTGCGTCACGCCAGTCGCGTCGCCCAGCGCCGGCATCTGCCGTGGAGCCTGGTGCATGTGGACAACGGCCGCGTGCGCGACGAGCAGTCGCGCCTGCGCCTGCAAAACGCTCAGCAACTGGCCGAACGCCTCGGGGGGGAAGTGGTGTTGCTGCGCGCCGGTGAGGTGGTGAAAACCTTGATCCAGCACGCCGCCGAACGTCGCGCCAGTCTGATATTGGTGGGGCAGTCACGCCAGCGTTTACGTCGACGGTTGTTCGGCGGCGGTCTGGCCTCACGTTTGCTGCGTGATGCCCGCGGGCTGGAAATCAACGTGCTCGACAGCGATCACGAACAGCATCAGCCACGCCAACGCTCGGCGCAATCGCTGGTCTGGTTCGACTACGCGTTGGCGCTGGTGGCGACGGTGCTCGCCAGTGCCCTGGCCTGGGCGGTGTCGAGCGTCTTGCCGTTGCCCAACATTTCGCTGGTGTTCCTCGCGGCGGTGTTGCTGGTGGCGGTGCGCAGCAGCCTCGGCCCGGCGCTGGCCTGCGCGGCGCTGTCGTTTCTGACCTATGACTTTCTGTTCATTCCACCGAAATTCTCATTTGCCATCCAGCGCGAAGAAGACGTGCTGACCTTGCTGTTCTTCCTGTTGATGGCGGCCCTCACCGGCAACCTGGCGGCGCGACAACGGCGGCAATTGCAGGCGTTGCGCGACACTCAGGAAGAAACCAGCGAACTGCTCGACCTGTCGCGCAAACTCACCGCCGCCACCGACCGTCAGGCGGTGGTCAGCGCTGCGGCGCAGCACCTCAATGGCTGGACCGACCTGAAACTGTGCCTGCTCAATCGCGATGGACAGAGCGGCTGGAAAGTCGAAACCGGTGGGCCGCTGGAGTTTTCCGAAGCCGAGCGCGCCGCCGCCGATTGGGCCTGGCAACACGACCAACCGGCCGGCGCGGGCACCGGCACATTGCCGTTCGGGCGCTGGTGGTGGTGGCCGTTGTCGGTGGACGACGGGCCGCTGGCGCTGCTCGGCGTGTGTGCCAAAGAGGGCCAGACCCTGAGTGGCCAGCGTCGGCGTTTGCTGACCGCGCTGAGCCAACCGCTGGCCCAGGCGTTGGCCCGGGCGCAACTGGCCGATGACCTTGAGGCGGCGCGCTTGCATGGCGAAACCGAGCAACTGCGCAGTGCGCTGCTGGCCTCGGTGTCCCACGATTTGCGTACACCGCTGACTTCCATGCGCGGCAGCATCGACAGCCTGCTGGCGCTGGGCGAAGCGATTCCGCTTGCGGACCGCCGCGAACTGCTCGAAGGCACCCGCGATGAAGCCGAACGGCTGGATCGCTACATTCAAAACCTGCTGGACATGACTCGCCTCGGTCACGGCGCCCTGAAGCTGGCGCGGGACTGGGTGTCGCCGGCAGACATCGTCGGCAGTTCGCTCAATCGTCTGCGCGCGGTGCTGGCGTCGTTGCAAGTCATTACCGAAGTGCCGGCCGAGCTGCCGCTGCTCTATGTGCATGCCGCGTTGATCGAACAAGCACTGGTCAATGTGCTGGAAAACGCCGCGCGTTTCTCACCGCCCCACGGGCGTCTTGAATTGCGTGCCGGCACCACTGACAGCGAATTGTTTTTTTCGGTGAGCGATGAGGGGCCGGGGATTCCGGAGGAGGAACGGGCGAAGGTTTTCGACATGTTCTACACCGCCGCGCGCGGCGATCGCGGCGGGCAGGGCACCGGGCTGGGGCTGGCGATCTGTCAGGGCATGGTCGGTGCCCATGGCGGGCGGATCAGCATCGCCGACGGTATCGAAGGGCGCGGCACCTGCATCACGCTGCACCTGCCGTTGCAGACTCAGCCGGGATTGGACAGTGAAGCCTGAACCCGCCTGCGCTACTCTCTTGCCACCTCTTTGTGTTGATGTGAATTCATGAGCCAGACCGCGACCATTTTGGTCATCGACGACGAACCGCAGATCCGCAAATTCCTGCGCATCAGCCTGGCCTCCCAAGGCTACAAAGTGCTGGAAGCCGGCACCGGCACGGAAGGCCTGGCCCAGGCCGCGTTGAACAAACCCGACCTGCTGGTGCTCGACCTCGGCCTCCCGGACATGGACGGCCAACAGGTGCTGCGCGAGTTTCGCGAATGGTCGACGGTGCCGGTGCTGGTGCTCTCGGTGCGCGCCAGCGAAGGGCAGAAAGTCCAAGCCCTGGACGGTGGCGCCAACGACTACGTGACCAAGCCGTTCGGCATCCAGGAATTTCTGGCCCGAGTGCGCGCCTTGTTGCGTCAGGCACCGACGGGAGAGGCCCAGGAAGCGGCGCTCTATTTCGGCCCGCTCACCGTGGACCTGGCTTATCGCCGGGTGCTATTGGACGGCGCCGAAGTGGCGCTGACGCGCAAGGAATACGCCGTGCTGGCGCAACTGGCACGGCACCCGGGGCGGGTCATCACCCAGCAGCAATTGCTCAAGGACATCTGGGGGCCGACCCACACAGAAGACAGCCACTATCTGCGGATAGTGGTGGGGCACTTGCGACAGAAACTGGCGGACGATCCGACTCAGCCACGGTTCATCGTCACCGAGGCGGGGGTTGGGTATCGGTTGTTGAGTGAGGGTAGCCTTTAGGTTTTGTGATGCCTGATCCTGCGCCATCCCGGGCAAGCCCGCTCCCACAAGTTTTTGTGGCGGTCACATGATTTGTGAACACCCGGGACACTGTGGGAGCGGGCTTGCCCGCGATGGCGCCGGATCATTCACCGCCAATCTTCATTTCGCTCATTCTCATACCGATCCAGCGTATCGCGCGCGATCTCGCGCCCCAGCGCGATCAACTCCGGCGCCTTGTAAAACTCGAAAAACCGGCACACCCGCTTGGGCACGTTGATCAGGATATCCGGCGGATACCCGGCAATCTTGTACTGCGCCAATGACGTCTGCATCACCTCGAAACTCTGGTTGATCAGGTCCAGCAAGGACGCCGGCCCCACGTTGTCGATGATGATCGACCCGGTGGCGGACTTTGGTGCGCCATTGCTTTCCGGGGCCGCCGCCGGTTGCTGGGCTTGGGGCTCGGCGGATTCGATCCACGGGTTGATCTCGGCGGCTTCTGCCATCAACGCTTCCTTTTCCAGCAGCAGCAATTGTTCGGCCTGTTTGCGGCGGAAGGGCAATTTGGAACCCAGCGAGTTGATCAGGCTGTCGAACCGAGACCTGAATGCCGCCGGGCGCTGAATCACCGGCAATTGATAGTGACGCTGGTTGGTGGAGTTGAGGTTGACCGCGATGATCAGGTCGCAATGGCTCGACACCACTGGCACGATCGGCAACGGATTGAGGATACCGCCGTCCACCAGCATTCGATTGCCCTGCATCACGGGCGTGAACAGGCTGGGAATCGCCGCCGAGGCGCGCATGGCCTGGTGCAGACAACCTTCCTGGAACCAGATTTCCTGCTGGTTGGTCAGGTCCGTGGCCACGGCCGTATAGGGAATGCGCAGCTCTTCGATATTGATCTCGCCGACGATCTTGCGGATCTGCCCGAAGACCTTCTCCCCGCGGATCGCGCCCAGGCGAAAGCTGACGTCCACCAGACGCAACACGTCGAGGTAATCCAGGCTCTCGATCCAGTCGCGATAATCGTTGAGTTTACCGGCGGCATAGATCCCGCCGACCACCGCGCCCATGGAACAACCGGCGATGCAGGCGATGTCGTAGCCGCGCCGTTCGATTTCTTCAATGACGCCAATATGGGCGTAGCCCCGGGCGCCACCCGAGCCCAACACCAGTGCGACACGCTTTTTCATGAATCGACCTCTCTGACAAGGCTCAACAATGCACCCATCGAGGGGCATGCTTCAATCGCTATGGTCGTTCGACAGGGCCAGTGCGTCGTTATTTGATACTCCGGGAAGGCGAATGGGTGTTCTCGCGAGCGCTATAGTTTCCACTACAGGTACAAGGCACTTTTCACGCGCCAGAGCGGTCTTACCTGCACGACTGTTTACCTATTTTTGAGGTGTGAGTGATGAAAGCCTGGATCTGTGTGCCGATGATTGCCCTGGCACTGGCCGGTTGTGCCGGTAAAACCGCTTACCGTGACAGCTGCGGTAGCCAGCTCGACGCCGCCTGGCATGAACTGGACCTGGCCAAGGTCGAGGGCTTCGCCGGGACCGTCAGCTACTCCAAGGCGCTGTCGTTGCTGACCGGTGCCAAGACCCAGCAGCAATTCGAAGCCTACGAGGGCTGCTCCAGGAAGGCCGAGAAGGCCCGTTTCTACATTCGTGAGTCCCGCGCCGGCCGTTGAGGCATGATGGAGCGCACTTGGGGCAATTCGATTCAGGGAGCACGCGATGTCGGCCTTGGTTGATCGGTTGGTGGCTCATGTAGTGGGCCTGGAAGTCCGTTTGCTGGCCTGTCAGGCTCGCTTGAGTGTCCGTACCGACTCGGAAGCGCTGCACGACCTGCGCACCACTGTGCGCCGGTTGCGCAGCCTGCTGCGGCCCTTGCGCGGTTTGCCCGGGGTCGAACAGCTGGAGGCGGCGTCGTCCCGGGTCGGCCAACTGACCACACCGTTGCGCGATCGTGAAGTGCTGGCGGCGTACTTGCTCCAGCACGATCAACCCGAGGCCGCGCACCGGCGCATGGCGCGGATGGCCGAGGCTTATCCAGCGGTGGCGACGAGCCCGGAGCTGGCACAGTTGCTGATGATCCTTGACGCGTTTCCGCGTTTCCTGCGGGCCTCTCAGCGCCAGGGCTTGCTCAAGGGCTTGCGCAAACGCATCGAAAAACGCTTGGCCAAACAATGGAAGAAACTCGATCAGGCCCTGCATGACCCGGCCCATGACCGCCATCGTCTACGTCTGCTGATCAAGCGCGTGCGCTATGGCATCGAAGCCTACCCCGAACTGGATCGTTTGCCGGAAGCGGCCCTGCCCAGACTGAAGTCGGCCCAGGCGGCGTTGGGCGATTGGCACGACAGTTGGCAGTGGCTGGCCCGCGCCCGGGAAGAGCCCGATTTGCAGCCGTGTGTTGCCATCTGGAAAACCACCATGGCCAACGCCGAAGAGCGCGCCGACCGCGTCCTCGACAAACTCAGCGCCGCCTGCTTCAAATCCTGAAACCCCCACAAATCCAATGTGGGCTTGCTCGCGAAAGCGGTCTGACATTCAACATAGGCGTTGAATGTCAGACCGCTTTCGCGAGCAAGCCCGCTTCCACATTAGTTTGTGTGTTCCTGCCAGGTACGGCTCATCTGTCAGTGATTTTGGCCGGAATAAGCGCTGTGCCTGCCTTGCGGGCTGGTTAAGATCGCTCCATCCATTTCCCTGTCTCTGAGGTTCCCATGCGCTTTTCCGATCTGCTCGACGCTGTTCGCAGCCAGCCGCAGGAAGTGTCTATTCCAGCCGAATGGGGCCAGGGGCGGGCGAGTTTTGGGGGGCTGATAGCCGCCTTGCAATACGAAGCCATGCGCGCAAAAGTCCCGGCGGATCGCCCGGTGCGCTCGCTGGCAATCACCTTTGTCGGCCCGGTCGAGCCCGATGTGCCGGTCAGTTTTGAAGTCGATGTATTGCGTGAAGGCAAAGCCGTCAGCCAGGTGCTGGGTCGGGCTCTGCAGAAGGGGCAAGTGGTGACGTTGGTCCAGGGTAGCTTCGGTGCCTCGCGACCGTCCGAAGTGGTCGTCACGGCCAACCCGGCTCCCGAGATGAAGCACTGGGACGACTGCCAGGAACTGCCGTACCTCAAAGGCGTGACCCCGGAATTCATGCGTTACCTGGCCATGCGCTGGAGTGTTGGTGGCATGCCGTTCACCGGTAACAAATCACGGGACATGGGGGGATGGGTGCGCTTGCGTGGGGATGGGGATGGGGATGGGGATGGGGATGGGGAGGGCGAGGCGGTCAGCGAGGCGCATATTCTGGCGCTGGTCGACGCCTGGCCGCCGGCCTTGTTGTCGCACCTGAAGAAACCGGCGGCGGGCAGCACGCTGACCTGGACCATCGAATTCGTCCAGCCGTTGCTTGCGTTGAGCACGCTGGACTGGTGCAAGTACCTGGTGGACATCGAGCATGCCACAGACGGCTACGGACACGCCGCCGCGAAACTGTGGAGCGAAGACGGTCAGTTGATCGCCATGAGTCGGCAGACCGTCACGATTTTCGCCTGATCAGCGATGGCGACGGTGCCGCTCACGCCAGGCGCGCCACCAGCCGCCACTGAAGAAAAATCGTGGGAAGGTCAGGAACTGCTCGACCAGCAAGCGTGATACGGCGTCTTTGCGATCACTGAATGGTTCGGAGGCTTGCGCCTCCAGGCTGTGACCGTGACGCTGCAGGCCCAGGGCGGCGAGCAGGCCGATGACACCGATCGCGACGCTCGCCAGATCCAGGCTGAACACCCCCGAGACCATCAGCAAAAACGCCACGATGAACAACGGCACGGCAATCAGGTGCAACACCAGATTGGTCGGGTGCTGGTGATTGTGCGGGTACGCTCGCCATTGCCAGGCGGGAAGGTTGGGGTGACGTTTACCCATGATGCTTATCCTTGGTTCGTTGAGGCTCATGAACAAAGGATAGGTCGGGCGAAAGCCGTCGGCGAATCAAGGCTGGCTATCGAAGTGATAGGGGTCATGGGCAATATTGATGTTGACCGGGCTGACGCCTTCGCGGGCAAGCCCGCTCCCACAGGTAATGCGCAAATTTTGAAATAGCGCTAATCCTGTGGGAGCGGGCTTGCCCGCGATGGGGCCGTCACAGTTTCAGCTGCCCGATGGCCTTGCTCAATTCCCCGGCCAACATCGCCAACTCATTGCTGGTGATCGCCGAATTCACGGTCTGCTGCACGGTGTTTTCGGTCACGTCGCGAATGCTCACCACCGCCCGATTCATTTCTTCGGCCACATGACTCTGCTGCTCGGCCGCCACAGCGATCTGCGTATTGCTTTCACGCATCTGCGCCACCGCACCGGTGATTTCGGCCAGGGCCACACTGGCTTCCTGAGCCTGCTGCATGCAGTCGTCCGCCTTGTACGAACTTTCCTGCATAAAGTCCACTGCGTCCCGAGTGCCGGCCTGCAGCGCTGAAACCATGGTGGTGATCTCGTCGGTGGACGCCTGGACGCGTTTGGCCAGGTTGCGCACTTCATCGGCGACCACCGCAAAGCCGCGCCCCATCTCACCGGCCCGGGCCGCTTCGATGGCGGCGTTAAGGGCCAGCAGGTTGGTCTGTTCCGCGATGCTGTGGATCACGCTGACCACGCCGTTAATCTTCTGGCTGTCTTCGGCCAGTCGCTGAATCATCTCGGCCGTTTGCTGCACGCCGGTGGACAACCCGCCAATTGATTTCTGTACCCGCGTGACCACTTCCTGGCCGCTGCCGGCCAGGGTGTCGGCGGTTTGCGAGAGGTCGCGGGTGGCGCTGGCGTGTTGGGCGATGTGATGGACGGTGGCGGTCATTTCGTTGATCGCCGTGGCGGCTTGATCGGTTTCGCTTTGCTGACCGAGCATGCCGTGACGCACTTCGTTCATGCTCGAGGCCAGCCGCGCGGCGCCGACATCCAGTTGCCGGGCGGTGCTGGCGACGGTGTTGACCACCCGCTGGTAACCGGCCTGCATGGCATTGAAGGCGTTGGCCATCTGCCCGACTTCATCCTTGCAAGCCAGTGGCACACGGGCCGACAGGTCACCGCTTTTCTCGACGTGGAGCATCACGTCTTTCAAGGTGTTGAGCTGGCTGAGCAGGAAGCGGATCAACAGTTGCGACGCGCCGAGCATGGCCAGCATCAGGATGAACACCGCCACCGCGTAGTGAGTGAAGCGTTCGCTGAACACCTGGCTCAGGCTTGAACCGTAGGCAATCACCGCGACCTGTTGACCGTCGGGGCGAGTGAACACCTCGGCGCCCATCAACGGATTTTCCCCGAACAGCGGCATGGCATTGATCTCGACCCAACCGTGGGTATCGGTCAGCTCCAGCAGCGGTTGTCCGTTCAGCAACGGCGCCTGCCCGCGACTGAAAGCCAGCAGATTGTCGGCCTTGGGCAGCGGCTGCCCGGCAGGCCAGGCGTTGAGCAATCGCGCCTGGGCCTGGGCCGAAGCCTGGGCGGCGTGGCTGCGGGCCTGTTGTTCGAGCTGCACGGCGTACAGCACCAGCAACAGGGTGGTGACGAAGGCGACGGCGTTGACCGCCCAGAATTTGTATTTCAGCGAGATATTGCTAAGCCAGGCACCCATGGAGGTCTTCTCTGATAGCGGAAACAGTTTTGGCAAGGTGCCATTATTGTGCCGCTATTCAGGGATTCAGATGTTGATGCAGGTCAACGAGCGCAGCCTATCCAAATGTGGGAGCGAGCCTGCTCGCGATAGCGGTCTGTCAGCAACATGAATGCTGCAGGTGCCACCATCGCGAGCAGGGGGATGTGTGGTTATTGGGGGATTGAGGGCAGACCGAAGAATGCTCGTGCACAGGCAGTACTGTGAGCAGCCAAATCTTCCACCGTTTCACCGCGATGCAACGCGACTTCACGCAACACTTCGGTCAGATACGCCGGCTCGTTGCGACCGTTCTTCGGCTTGGGTCGCAGACTGCGCGGCAGCAGATACGGCGCATCGCTCTCCAGCATCAAGCGCCCGCGTTTAATCTCTTTGACCAACGGATGCAGGTGCGTGCCCCGGCGCTCGTCGCAGATCCAGCCGGTGATGCCGACGTGCAAATCCAGGTCGAGATAGCTGAACAGCGCCTTTTTTTCACCGGTGAAGCAGTGCACCACGGCAGCCGGCAATTGATCGCGATAGTCGCGCAGGATCTCCAGCAACCGTTGGCTGGCGTCGCGCTCGTGCAGGAACACCGGCAGTTGCAGCTCGACCGCCATCGCCAGATGCTCTTCGAGGACTTTTTCCTGCTGCGGGCGGGGCGAGAAATCACGATTGAAATCGAGGCCGCATTCACCCACGGCCACCATGTTCGGTTCCTTGAGCAAACCGCGCAGACGCTGGACGCTGTCGGCGTTCCAGTCACTGGCCGAGTGTGGATGAATGCCGGCCGTGGCGAACAGCCGCTGAGCGCTTTCGTCCAGTTGCAGGCACAGCTCCAGGGCCTGTTCGCTGCCCTCGACGCTGGTCCCGGTGAGCACCAGTTGGCAGACCCCGGCAGCATAGGCGCGGTCGAGTACAGCCCGGTGTTTGTCGGCAAAACTGGGGTTGGTCAGGTTGACGCCGATATCGATGAGTTGCATGGTGCTACCTCGGACCAAAGGCCGGAAAGCATATCAGAGCTGTAGATTTATAAGAAAAACCAAGAACTACAACGAGTTAAAGCTGTCTGTTGAGGCCGCGAGACAGGTTGGGTTGGTAGAAATGCCATCACTGTGCCACTCTCTCGCACTTTGCCAGCGCTTCCAGCGCTCTGTTTCTGTCGCCCGACATCATGAAATCACCATGAAGTTGGCCAGTATTCTTTCCGGAGAGTGGATGACACGTCCCTCGGTTTTGCTACTGCTGTGTTGTTCGTTGCTGCTGCCGATGCCGGTGGTTGCGCGTCTGGCCGGGCCGTTGCAAGCCGTGCCCGCGGCCAAGGTCCGCGACCTGTCGGAGATTCGCAGCAGTCGCGTGCTGCGGGTACTGGTCAACCAGAGCCGCAACAGCTCCGGCGAAGTCCAGGGCCAGACCATCGGCGTCGAATACCATCGCCTGCGGGCTTTCGAGCAATACCTCAATGGCCATGCCCGTGACGGCCAGGAGATCACCCTCAAAATCATTCCCAAAGCCAAGGATCAACTGCTCGGCGCGTTGCAGCGCGGGGAGGGGGATCTGGTCGCGCCGGGGGAATTGCTCGATCCGCAATCGGGCCACGCGGTCAGCGCCAGTGAACCGATTGCCAGCAATGTGCCGTTGCTGTTGGTGGGGATCAAAGGCGAACGACATTACACCCGTCTCGAACAACTCTCGGGCAAAACCCTCGCGCTGCCCACCGGCAGTGCCGCCGGGGATGCGGTCAGTCAGATCAATCAGAAGCTCGCATTGCACAAATTGCCCCCGGTGAAGATCGAGTGGGTCGATCCAAGTCTGGCCGTCGAGGACGTGCTGGAAATGGTTCAGGGCGGAATCTTTCATCTGACGATCGTCGAGCAACCGATTGCCGAGCGCTGGGGCAAGATCCTGCCCAAGTTGCGCTTCGATCGACAGGTCCTCATCAGCGAGCCGGGCGAGGAATACTGGTTCGTGCGCCGCGATGCCTCAATGCTGCGGGCGAGCATCGATCGCTTCCTGACCACCTACAAGAAGCCGTCGGACCAGGATGCAGCGTTCCTGCGGATCTACCGGCGCCTGTATCAAGTGCACTATCCCCTGGCCAAGGCCGATCGGCAGCGTCTGGAGAAACTTCGACCGGTGCTGCAAAAGCACGCTGAAGCCGAGGGCATGGACTGGCTCAATCTGGCGGCGCTGGCCTTCAAGGAATCGGCGTTGCAACCCAACGCCAGAAGCGGCAGCGGCCCCACTGGCCTGATGCAAATCACCCCGTCCGCTGCCCAGCGGGTTGGCGTCAGTAACATCCAGAGTCTCGACGCCAATGTGCAGGCCGGGGCCAAGTACCTGGCGATGATTCGCCGCAAGTTTTTTGCCAGCCCCAAACTCAACGAGCGCGAGCGTATGGCGTTTGTGCTGGCGGCCTACAACATGGGGCCGGAGCGGGTCCAGGGCATGCGCGCCGAGGCTCGGCGGCGGGGCTTGAATCCTAACCAGTGGTTCTTCCAGGTCGAGCGTATTGCCATGGAGCAAGTGGGAATGGGCGCCGTCAGCTATGTTAATAGCGTGAACAAGTATTACCTGGCGTTCGATCGGGAGCGGGAGTCGTTGGAGCCCCAGGGGCAGAAAGTTGCCTCACGGAAATGATCGGCTAAACTGATTGTTATGGTGCGTTTTTTGCGCTTTTAACATGAAATTATCTGATTAATATGGCGGCCAACCAACACACACTCACAATGGATGACACAGCATGAGCACACTGATCAACAAGGTACTGTCTACCCGCGCGGGCTACGGCCTGACGATTCTGCGGATCTTCGTCGGCATCATCTTCGCGGCCCACGGCTCACAGAAACTCTTTGGCATGTTTGGCGGTTATGGCATTGCCGGTACCGCGCAGTACATGGAAAGCATCGGATTGGCGCCGGGTCACCTGATGGCGATCCTGGCGGGTGGTACCGAGTTCTTCGGTGGTCTGGCACTGATCATCGGCCTGCTGACGCGCCCGGCGGCGCTGGGGCTGAGCTTCCTCTCGCTGGTTGCGATCTTTTCGGTGCATATCAGCAACGGTCTGTTCATGGCCAACAACGGTTATGAATTCGCCCTGGCCTTGCTCGGCGGCAGCCTCGCGGTACTGATCGAAGGTGCAGGCAAGCTGTCGGTAGACCGCGCCATCACCAACTGACCGCTCTGGTTCAACGAAAAGGCCTGCATTGTGCGACGCACGTGCAGGCCTTTTTTGTTGCTGGTGATTCTTGACACTGTCCGGTCAGCTTCTCTAGGATGCTGCTCATGCGCCGATTTAAACAGCTACTTGCGGGGCGCCAGGTGACTCATTCAGTTGCCGATAGAAGCTTGGAACAGGCTTCGAAATACCGCTAAAGCGCTGGCTCGGTGTTGCCTCTCACCTGCCATGCAGACTTTTGAGGCAGAGACACGACACAATGAATGCATTAAGCCCCGTTATACGCCCCGCGCCGATCACGGCACATCCCACCCAACGCAATCCCAAAATCCTGCTTGGCGGTAAACATCAGCCGACGCTGTTGCGTTACCTCGATGGCTGGCCACGTCGTACCGGCGGTCCAGCAGCCTTCCTTATTCAATTTGTCGACGACGGCGAGTCACTGGCACGGTTTGCCAACGACAGCTTCGATCTGGCGGTGATTCAATCGCCCAGCGCCGAGGATGCGCCTGAAATGATCAAACAGTTGACCCGCGTCGCGCGCCAAGGGCTGATTGCCCGCCGTTGAGGCTCAGAGCGCCGCGGCTCAAAAATACTCGATCGCCACGATATACACGCACTGCTCACCGGTTGGCGTCTGCACGCGCACTTCGGCGTCCAGCGCCTTGCCGATCAAGGCGCGGGCCAGCGGCGAGTCGATGCTGATCAGGTTCTGTTTCAAATCCAGCTCATCCGGGCCGACGATGCGATAGCGCGACTCTTTGCCGTCCTCATCTTCAATCGTGACCCAGGCGCCAAAGTAGACCTTGTTCGGATCGCTGGGCTTCTCGCTGACGACCTTGAGGGCTTCCAGGCGTTTGGTCAGAAAGCGCACGCGACTGTCGATCTCGCGCAACATCTTTTTGCCGTAGGTGTACTCGGCGTTTTCCGAGCGATCGCCCTGTGCCGCCGCCTCGCTGACCGACTGCGTCACTTGCGGTCGGCGTACATGCCATAGCTCATGAAACTCGGCCCGCATCCGCGCTTCACCTTCGGGGGTGATCAGCGCGGTGCCAGCGGTGCGGGGAGGGCGATAACGGCTCATGGCAACTTCTTGTGGTTGAGTACTTGGGTCTGAGTTTATCAACCCTCGCGCAAGACTGTCAGCGGGCTGGCGTTCAAGGCGCGGCGGGTGCCGAACACACCGGCACCGCCGATCAGCACGGCGCCGATCAGCGGCAACACCAACAGCCATGGATGCGGATGCCAGGGCAGGTCGAAGGCGTAGCGGTAGAGCACCAGGCTCACCAGTTCCGATCCCAGTGCAGCCAATAACCCGCTGACCGCGCCGAGCAAACCGAACTCGATCCTCCGGGCAGTGACCAGCAACTGCCGCTCGGCGCCTAGTGCTCGCAGCAACGCGCCTTGGCGAATGCGTTCATCGAGGGTTGCCTGCAAGCCGGAGAACAACACCGCCATCCCCGCCGCCAACACGAACAACAGCACGTATTCCACCGCCAGGGTCACTTGGGCGAGGATGCTTCGCAGCTGCTCCAGCAAGGCTTCGACTTGCAGAATGGTCACTGCCGGAAAGCTGCGGGACAGGTCGACGATCTGCTGATCGTGGCCGGCTGCCAGATAGAAGCTGGTCAGGTAGGTCGCCGGCAAGTCCTTCAGGGTGCCAGGCTGGAAAATCATGAAAAAGTTAGGCTGGAAGTTGTCCCAGTTGATCTCCCGCAGGCTGGTGACTTTCGCCTCCCGATTGACCCCGCCGACGGTAAACACCATGTGGTCGCCAAGCTTGAGTTTGAGGCTTTCGGCGACTTTACCTTCCACCGATACACCGGGTATTTCATCCGTCGGTTGCTGCTCCCACCAGTTGCCGACGGTGAGTTTATTGCCGGCCGGCAGGTCTGCCGCCCAGGTCAGGCTCAGGTCGCGTTGAATGGCTCGATCACCGGCCGAGTCCTTGCTGACGATGTCTTGCACCGGTTCGCCATTGATGCTGATCAGCCGTCCCGGCACTACCGGGTACAGCGGCGCCGATTGGGCCGACAACGCCATCAGTCGATCGGTAAAGGCCTGTTTGTCCGCCGGCAGAATGTTCAGGGCGAAATAGTTCGGGGCATTTTTCGGCAACTGGTTTTGCCAGGTGTCGAGCAACTCGCCGCGCAGCAAAGCGATCAATGCCATGGACAGCAGAATCAAGCCGAAAGCCAGGGACTGACCCGCCGCCGCCAGTGGATGACGCAGCAATTGACCCAGCCCCAGACGCCATGGCAATGAGGCGCGCGCGAGCATCCGGCGCAGGCTCTTCAGTAGCAGCAAGAGCAAACCGCCCAGCACCAGCGCCGCGATCACACCGCCGCCCAGCAGGGCGAAGGTCAGCACCAGATCGAGGCTCAGGCGCCACATGATCAGGCCGAGGGCGCCCAATGCCGCGCCATAGACCATCCAGGTGCTGGACGGAATCGGCAGCATGTCGCGACGCAACACCCGTAACGGCGGCACTCGACCCAAAGCGGCGAGTGGCGGCAGGGCGAAACCGGCGAGCGCGACCAGCCCGGTGCCGATCCCGGCGATTGCGGGGAACAGGCCTCCCGGTGGAACATCGGTCGGTAGTAAATCACGTAGCAGCGCAAACAGCCCGAGCTGTGCCAGCCAGCCAAGCAGGGCGCCGCTGATGCTGGCGAGCAGTCCGAGTACCGTCAGTTGCAGGCTGAACAGCACCATGGTTTCCCGACGGGACAGGCCCAGGCAACGCAGCAACGCGCTGGCATCGAATCGGCGGGTGGCGAAGCGTGTCGCCGATAACGCTACCGCCACACCGGACAGCAGCACCGCCACCAGACTGGCCATGTTCAAATAACGTTCGGCCTTGCCCAGGGCGCCGCCGATCTGCCGATTGCCATCGCGGGCATCCTGGATGCGCTGGTTGGCGGCCAGGCCGGGCTTGATCAGTTGACGATAGGTTTCCAGCGCCTGGGCGTTGCCGCGCCAGAGTTCGCGGTAACTGACCCGGCTGCCGGGTTGCACCACGCCGGTCGCCTCAAGGTCGCTAAGGTTGATCAGCACCCGTGGCGTCAAACTGTAGAAGTTGCCGGCGCGATCCGGTTCGTAGGTCAGCACCCGCATCAGTTTCAGGGTTTTCATGCCAACGTCGATGCTGTCACCGATCTTCAAGTCCAGCGCGGTCAGCAGTCGTGCTTCGACCCAGGCTTCGCCGGGTTTCGGACCGCCACCGGGCTCTTGCGGCGCGAAGGGTGCGGGGGCGCTTTTCAGTTCGCCACGCAACGGGTAGACGTCATCGGCGGCTTTGATGCTGGACAGCTGAATGCCGTTGTCGGTGGCGATGACGCTGGAAAACTCCACCACCTGAGCGTGCTCAAGGCCCAGCTCTGTGCCACTCCTTACCTGTTCCGGTCGTGCCGGTGAGCTGCCTTCGAGTACCAGGTCGGCACCGAGAAACTCGGTGGCGCGTAGCATCATCGCGCCGTTCAGGCGGGCACCGAAGTAACCGATGGCGGTACTCGCCGCCACGGCCACCAGCAAGGCGAAAAACAACACGCGCAACTCACCGGCGCGGGCATCGCGCAGCAGTTGGCGAATGGCGAGACTGAAAAGGCGCAACAGCGGCAAGCGTGCCATCAAGGCTCCAGAGGGGCGACCAGCAGGCCGGCTTCAAGGCGGATCAGGCGCCGGCAGCGATGAGCCAGGCGTTCGTCGTGGGTTACCAGCACCAGGGTCGTGCCGCTTTCCTGGTTGAGTTCGAACAGCAGATCGCTGATGCGCTCGCCGGTGTGGCTGTCGAGGTTGCCGGTGGGTTCATCGGCGAACAGCACGTCGGGTTCTGCGGCAAATGCACGGGCAATCGCTACGCGTTGCTGCTCGCCACCGGAGAGCTGGCGTGGCGAATGGGTAAGGCGTTGACCCAGGCCGACCCGTTGCAGCAGTTCGGTGGCGCGCTCACGGGCGTCTTTGCGGCCATCGAGTTCCAGCGGCAGCATGACGTTTTCCAGGGCGTTGAGGCTGTCGAGCAGTTGAAAGGACTGGAAGACAAAACCCACATGCTCGGCGCGGATGCGCGCGCGCTGGTCTTCGTCGAGATTGCTCAGGCCTTGGCCGGCGAGAGTGACTTCGCCGCTGCTCGGCAGGTCGAGACCGGCCAGCAGGCCGAGGAGGGTGGATTTGCCGGAACCGGAGGCGCCAACGATGGCCAGGCTGTCGCCCTTGTTCAGTTCCAGGCTGAGTTCGTGCAGGATAGTCAGTTCACCTTCCGCGCTGGGAACCACTTTGCTGAGGTTCTTCGCGGTGAGAATGCTTGCGCCCATGGAGAATCCGATGCGTGTGTGGTTTTTGAGTGCTGGCCTGGCCTTGATGTGCATGGCCCAGAGCGCAGCGGCGGGTACCGTCCTGATCGTTGGCGATAGTATCAGCGCCGGTTTCGGCCTGGATACCCGGGTGGGGTGGGTGTCGTTGCTCGAGCAACGGCTCAAGCGCGAAGGTTTCGACGATAAGGTGGTCAATGCGTCCATCAGCGGCGACACCAGTGCCGGAGGCCGGGCGCGCCTGCCGGCGCTGCTTGCAGAGCATAAGCCTGAGCTCGTTATCCTCGAATTGGGGGGCAACGATGGGCTGCGCGGAATGCTGCCAACACAATTGCAACAAAATCTTGCGTCGATGATCGACAGCTCCCGCGCCAGTGGCGCCAAGGTGTTGTTGCTCGGCATGCAATTGCCGCCCAATTACGGTGTGCGTTACACCCGGGCCTTTGCCGAGGCCTACACCAAAGTGGCCGACGAGAAAAAAATCCCGCTGGTGCCGTTTTTTCTCGACGGCGTGGGCGGTCATCCGGACCTGATGCAATCCGACGGCCTGCACCCGGCGGTGGGGGCTCAGGGCAAGTTGCTGGAAAATGTCTGGCCGACACTGAAACCGCTGCTTTGACGCTTTTCTAGCGGCGGTGTTTCGGCTAAGGTGGCGCCCCCGATTTGGAGCCCCCGATGCCGCGTCCTGCCTGGTCCCTTTTTGCTTATCAACTGATCGAGCCTGACGAACAGCTGGATCTGTTCGCCTGCCAGGAAGTGCGGGTACATCTGGTGACCCGTCAGCTGGAACTGGGCGGCTCGGCGGACCGAACCTTGTGCGGCAGCCTGTTGCCGGCGCAACCGCGCTGGTCGAGCGTCGACCGTACTGTGTTCCAGGACCAGCGCCTGTGCTCGCTGTGCCGGGCCATTCTGGAATCGCAAAAACGCGGCACCTCGCCGATCTGGCCTGAGTTGCGGTTCGAGCTTTAGGCCCTGTAGCGAGGGGGCTCCTGTGGCGAGGGAGCTTGCTCCCGCTGGACTGTGAAGCAGGCCTGAATTCCGATCACCGAGGTTCTACAGTAAAAACGCATTTACCGGTTTCACGACGGCTACGCCGCCGAACGGGAGCAAGCTCCCTCGCCACAGACAAGCCCCCCCCACAGGCAAGCCCCTCACCGCAGGTCCCCCAACCACAGGTCTTTACGTCTCCCCGAAATAACGGGCGGCGGTGTACAATCCTGTTTTTATACCCTTGTCGATCATGCGAAGGATTTTCCGGATGTTGCCGCGCTTTCCCGCCGTCACCCGCTGCCTGTCTCTTGCCGCCCTCTGCGTGGCGGGTCCCGTTGCAGCATTGGAGCTACCCCTGCCACCGCCCGGTGAAGACATCATCGGCCAGGTGCAAGTGATCAAGGCCAAGTACGAAGACACCTTCGCCGACCTTGGCACCACCTACGATCTGGGCTATTTGGAAATGGTCGCGGCCAACCCCGGTGTCGATCCATGGTTGCCGGGCGCAGGTACCGAAATCGTGCTGCCGACCCGCTTCATCCTGCCGCCGGGCCCCCGTGAAGGCATCGTCATCAACCTGGCTGAATACCGCCTCTACTACTACCCGAAAGGCCGGAACGTGGTGTACACCTTCCCGCTGGGTATCGGCCGTGAAGGCTGGGGTTCGCCGATTGCCCACACCAGCATCATCGCCAAGACGCCGAACCCGAGCTGGACACCTCCAGCGTCGATCAAGGCCGAGCACGCGGCCGATGGCGACCCACTGCCGAACGTGGTGCCGGCTGGCCCGGACAACCCGCTGGGGCCGTTCAAATTCACCCTGGGCACTCCCGGTTACCTGATCCACGGTTCGAACAAGAAATTCGGCATCGGTATGCGCACCAGCCACGGCTGCTTTCGCATGTTCAACAACAACGTGCTGGAAATGGCCAGCATGGTGCCGGTCGGGACGTCGGTGCGCATCCTCAGCGACCCGTACAAGTTTGGTCTCAGTGGCGGCAAGGTCTATCTGGAGGCGCACACACCGCTGGATGACAAGGGCAACCCGTCGGTGGTCGACAAGCACACCGCAGTGATCAATGCGATGCTCAAGCGTGAGGACATCACCAACAACTTGCGCATGAACTGGGATGTGGTGCGTGATGTGGTGGCCGCTGAAGATGGCCTGCCGGTGGAAATCGCCGTGCCGAATACGTCGGTACCGATGGTATCGAGCGCGCCAATCGACCTGCAGCAGTAACGCGTTAAAGCAACCCGCCGATGCAGGCCGCATCGGCGGGTTTTTTATGGCCGGCAGAAACTGCGGGCCATAAAAAAGCCGACCCATAAAATGGGTCGGCTTGATAACAATCCCGAAGGATTATTACTTGCGGCTAGCTTTTTCCAGCATGCGCAGAGCACGCTCGTTAGCTTCGTCAGCAGTCTGTTGTGCTTTTTGAGCAGCAGCCAGAGCTTCATCAGCTTTACGGTAAGCTTCGTCTGCACGAGCCTGGGAGCGAGCTGCTGCGTCTTCAGTAGCAGTCAGACGTGCTTCGGTTTCTTTCGATACGCTGCTGCAACCGGTAGCCAGAACTGCGGCCAGAGCCAGAGCAGAGAATTTCAGAACGTTGTTCATCGTGTTCCCCTTCAAGGACTTTCTATTTAAGTAGCTATCTCCTCAGAGTGAGGAAATAGCCGGCGTACATACTACCCATTACTTGTAGTAAGTAAACTGACGTAGCGCAAGAAGCAAAAAAAATTGTAGGCGTTGATTCTTTTTCGAGCAACTTTTAACTGCATTGTATAAAAAATACCCAGCTGCGAGGCCCGAACTGAACGAGCCGCCGGGGAAAAGTTCCCCGCGTCGGCAGCTGTTTTTCAGTCTTGGCTAAAGTCTGTCTAGATGGAATCGTCCACACTTTTGTTCGAATTTTGCGCAGCCGCTCTCATATCTTTATCCATGTTGAGGTGACTTAAACAAAGGGCGCTCGTCTTAAGTCTCAATATCCGGCAATGTTCAGGCTTCGACCCGGCAAGACACCGGTCGAGTCGTCCCATCACCCGGAGCAGCACCCGCCTGCCAGCATGACGAGTGTCCCTTGAGCATTTCTGCCAATGGTGCCTACTATTTGATACGTGCCTGGTTGTGCGAGATTGGTGCGGCTTTTCTCGGTGTCCATTCAGGCACGGGGTGGCGTAGATGTTCCTTCGCCGGAAAAACATCGGTAAGGTAGGGGTCAGAATTAAAGACCCGCGAGGAGTAGTAATGAGCGAGGCGTTGTCCATCCACCATGACCAGGCTGGTCATCAGTTCGAGACCACTGTGGACGGTTATCGTGCCTACCTGACCTATATGGATCTGGGGAAACAGACCCTGGATATCTATCGCACCTTCGTGCCCAACGCACTGCGTGGTCGCGGCATTGCGGCGGCATTGACCGAACAGGCACTGCAATACGCTGATGAAATGGGCTACACCGTCATTCCATCGTGCTCCTACGTGGAGCGCTACATGGAGCGTCACCAGCGGCATGCCGCCAAGCTGTGAACAAAACGAACGCATAAAAAAACGCCAGGTTTAAGCCTGGCGTTTTTTTATGCGTGAAACGGCGATCAGCTGCGATTGCGTTTGGGCAGCACGTCCTTGAGCTTGGTGTGCATGCTGCGCAAGGTGTTTTCGGTGGCGGTCCAATCGATGCAGGCATCGGTGATCGATACGCCGTATTGCAGGTCGGCGAGGTCTTTAGGGATCGCCTGGCAGCCCCAGTTCAGGTGACTTTCGACCATCAGGCCGATGATCGACTGGTTGCCTTCGAGGATCTGGTTGGCGACGTTCTCCATCACCAGCGGTTGCAGGGCCGGGTCTTTGTTGGAGTTGGCGTGGCTGCAATCGACCATGATGTTCGGTTTGATCTTCGCCTTGTTCAGCGCTTGCTCGCAGAGGGCGACGCTGACCGAATCGTAGTTCGGCTTGCCGTTACCGCCACGCAATACCACGTGACCGTAGGCATTGCCCTTGGTGGTGACGATCGACACACCACCTTCCTGGTTGATGCCCAGGAAACGGTGCGGGCTGGAAACCGATTGCAGGGCGTTGATTGCCACCGTCAGGCCGCCATCGGTGCCGTTCTTGAAGCCGACGGCCGAGGACAGGCCGGAAGCCATTTCACGGTGAGTCTGGGATTCGGTGGTGCGCGCGCCAATCGCCGACCAGCTGATCAGGTCCTGCAAGTATTGCGGGGAGATCGGATCGAGGGCTTCGGTTGCGGTTGGCAGGCCCATCTCGGCCAGGTCCAGCAGCAACTGACGACCGATGTGCAGGCCATCCTGAATCTTGAACGAGTCGTCCAGGTACGGATCGTTGATCAAGCCTTTCCAGCCGACGGTGGTGCGTGGCTTCTCGAAATACACGCGCATGACCAGATACAGGGTATCGGACACTTCGGCTGCGAGTACCTTCAGGCGTTCGGCGTATTCGTGGGCAGCCTTGATGTCATGGATCGAGCACGGCCCGATCACGACGAACAGGCGGTGGTCGGTGCCATCAAGAATGTTGCGAATGACTTCGCGGCCCTTGGTGACGGTGCGCAGGGCAGTGTCGCTCAGAGGGATATCACGCTTGAGCTGATCGGGAGTGATCAGGGTCTCGTTGGAGGCGACGTTAAGGTCGTTGATCGGTAAATCAGCCATCGTTTACTCGTCAGGTCACGGGTGCCGGCCGCCAGCGATCCCCGCGCGGCGGAGCACAGCAAATTTAAGCGCGTCGGGGAGTCGAACCTTAGCGCGTTACACCGTGGCTCGACAATGGGCAGACACTGGTTTAGGGGGCATTCTCAGTGAGTTTCCCCGCCGGGGAAACAAATTGAGAACGCCCCCTAACCCAGCACTGGCTGTGCAAATGCCTGGTGAACCGTGTCGTGGGAGAACTCGTCGGCGTGCTGCTGGACCCATTCGAGCGCCAGGCTCTCATTGCTCTGCTGTTCGCTTTGGAGTTCATGCTGACGGCAGTAACGTTCGATCTGGCAGACCTGTTCACCCATCCGCGCGCAAAATAGCGTCTGTTCGTCGATGAAGGCGATCCCCACCAGATAGCCGCGTTTTCGTCGCAGACACCACGCCACATAGCCCAGATAACAGACTGTGGTGCTCAGGGTCGGCATGCGCACTTCGAGTGCCGTACCCCGTCGCCACGCGCGGTGGTAATTGCAAGCCATGCCGCCGAGGCTGATAGTGTGCAGCTCTTGCCGCGAAATACACTCATGTTTGAGCAACGTTAATTCGACGGGCACATCGTCAGGATGAGGAAGATAACGTCTCATGAACACGGACTCCCTGTGTCGGCCATCTGACATCGTTTCTCCCAGTATAGTGGTCGAATCGGAACTGACCGATTTCGACGCCGACCAACGGTTGCTGGCGATGAGCGGCATTTCACTGGTGATTTTTACCAGCGTCGGCTGCGCCAGTTGCCGTTTTGCCCGTGAGCAGTTGCCCGGGCTCGATCTGATGGTCGATCGGCTGTGCTGGATCGATGCAGGGAACAATGGCGGGGTGGTCGAGCGTTATCGGGTCTTTCATTTGCCGGCGCTGTTTGTGGTGCGCGACGGTGAGTTCTTCGGGGCGCTACAGTCGCGTCTGACCCGCACGGCACTCAACGAGGCCCTGGGTCAGGCGCTGAGTCGACAAGCAGAGGAGTTGCCATGACAGGCACAGTGGCCAGGCCGACGATCGGCATTATCGGGACCGGCGCTATCGGTGGTTTCTACGGGCTGATGCTGGCGCGTGCCGGCTTCGATGTGCATTTTCTGTTGCGCAGTGAGTTTTCTGCGGTGGCCGAACGCGGCTTGCATCTCGACCATGCGTCGTTGGGCCCGCTGACCCTGAACCCGGTCCAGGCCTATTCGTCGGCTGCCGACATGCCGCCCTGTGACTGGCTGCTGGTGGGCGCCAAGACCACCAGCAATGCAGGCTTGGCGCCGGCCATTATTCAAGCCGCGGCGCCTGATGCCAAAGTGCTGCTGCTGCAAAATGGCCTGGAGGTCGAAGACAGCCTGCGTGCTTTGCTCCCCGATTCGCTGCACCTGCTCGGCGGACTTTGTCTGATCTGCGTGCATCGCGCCGGCCCTGGTGTCATCACCCATCAGGCGCTCGGTGCCGTGAATGTCGGCTACCACAGCGGCCCCGCCGCCAATGAACAGGCGCGCATGAGCATCGTCGAGGAGGGCGCCGGGTTGTTCCACGCTGCCGGCATCGACGCCCAGGCCATGCCGAACCTGCACCAGGCGCGCTGGCAGAAACTGGTCTGGAATATCCCCTACAACGGTCTGTCGGTGCTGCTCGGGGCCAGCACCACACCGTTGATGGCGGATGTCGACAGCCGCGCGCTGATTCAGGCCTTGATGGCCGAAGTGGTTCAGGGGGCCAAGGCCTGCGGCCATGACATGCCGCCGGATTACGCCGACTATCTGTTCATGATGACCGAGAAAATGCCCGACTACTGGCCGAGCATGTACCACGACTTTTTGCACAAGCGGCCGCTGGAGCTGGACGCGATCTACGCTCGGCCACTGGCTGCGGCGAGGACGGCGGGATGCGAGTTGCCGCGAATCGAAGCTCTGTATCGCAGCTTGAGTTTTATCGACCGACGTAATCACTGAGTCGGTCAAAAGAAAGGGGAAGGGCATGGCGAATGTCATAGACGACAAACTGGTGCTGGCGATTTCTTCGCGAGCGCTGTTCGATTTGAGCGAGAGCCACAAGGTCTATCTGTCGAGCGGCGTCGAGGCCTATCGGCAGTACCAGATCGAACACGAAGACGAAATTCTCGAGCCCGGCGATGCATTCCCGTTGGTGGAAAAACTCCTGAACCTGAACGCCAGTCTCGGCCGTGCCCGGGTCGAGGTGATCCTGGTGTCGCGCAACAGCGCCGACACCGGCCTGCGGGTTTTCAACTCGATTCATCACTATGGCCTGGCGATCTCGCGCGCGGCATTTGTCGGCGGGCGCAGTCCTTATCCGTACCTCAAGGCCTTTGGCTGCGACCTGTTTCTTTCGACCCATGCCGACGATGTGCGCAGTGCGCTGGATGCCGGTTTCGCCGCAGCGACTATTCTGTCGGGCGGTGCCAGTCGCGCCGCCAGCGATGAACTGCGCATTGCTTTCGACGGTGACGCGGTGCTGTTTTCCGACGAGTCGGAGCGGGTTTATCAGTCGGGAGGTCTTGCGGCGTTTCAGGCGAGCGAGCGTGAGGCAGCCCGCGAGCCTTTGCGTGGAGGGCCGTTCAAAGGCTTCCTGGCAGCCCTCAATTTGTTGCAGCGCGAGTTTCCCGATGACGCCTGTCCGATCCGCACCGCACTGGTGACCGCACGATCAGCGCCGGCCCATGAACGGGTGATCCGTACCTTGCGCGAGTGGGACATCCGTCTGGACGAATCGCTGTTCCTCGGCGGCCTGACCAAATCGGCTTTTCTCGAAGCCTTTGCCGCCGACGTATTTTTCGACGATCAGGCCGGCCATTGCGAGCTGGCCCGCGAAGTGGTCGCCACCGGGCACGTGCCCCATGGCATCAGTAACGAACCGTCGGTTTAAAGCCCTTCGGTTCAATGGGTTTGCGCCGGACGCCGCACTCGCCACGGCACTGCTAAGCTGAATCAATCTCCGCCATGTTGGCATTTGAGGAGGTCATATGATTCGTTCGATGCTGTACGCCACTGACTTGGGTCTGTACGCACCATTGGTGATGCAGCATGCCTTGGAACTGGCTCGAACATTCAATGCCGACTTGTACGTGGTGCACGCGGTAGAGCCCATGGGGCTGTTTGCTGAATCCGTGTTGCAGAGTTACCTCGACGAGAAGTCCTTGAACGAATTTCACAGTCAGGGTCTGAACACGGTGATCGCCAATATCCAGCAACGAGTGCTCGACAACTTTCGCGAAGAACTGGGGGATGAAGGCGAGCAGGATTTGCAGCGGATTCAAGCGGTGCGGGTGCTGCAGGGCGATCCGTCACAGGTGATTCTCGATCAGGCGCAGAAACTCTCTGTCGATTTGCTGATCGTAGGAAGCCACAGTCATGGCGCCGGGGCGGAAACACCGTTGGGCCGGACCGCTGCGCGCGTGTTGCAACTGGCCAGGGTGCCGGTCTATCTGGTGCCGCTGGTGGAGCGTCGCCGCAAAGAGGATCGCTAGAACTCGAATAATGGCACTTTGATAAAAAGTTCTAGATTTATTCATCAAACCATTAATATAGTTATATACCGTCGCTGATGCCCGTGGCGTCTACCTGCTTTGAGGGATTCATATGAAGCTTCAACAATTGCGCTACATCTGGGAAGTGGCGCACCACGACCTCAACGTTTCCGCTACAGCCCAAAGCCTCTACACCTCGCAACCGGGCATCAGCAAGCAGATCCGTCTGCTGGAAGACGAATTGGGGGTCGAGGTTTTCGCCCGCAGCGGTAAACACCTGACTCGTGTAACCCCGGCGGGTGAGCGCATCATCACCACCGCCGGTGAGATCCTGCGCAAGGTTGAAAGCATCAAGCAGATCGCCCAGGAGTTCTCCAACGAGAAAAAGGGCACTCTGTCGATCGCCACCACTCACACTCAGGCGCGTTATGCATTACCGCCGGTGATCAGCAATTTCATCAAGCAATATCCGGACGTTGCCCTGCACATGCACCAAGGGTCGCCGATGCAGATCGCCGAGATGGCCGCTGACGGCACCGTCGATTTCGCCATCGCCACCGAAGCCCTGGAGTTGTTCGGTGACCTGGTGATGATGCCGTGCTACCGCTGGAACCGCTGCGTGGTTGTGCCTCAGGGCCACCCGCTGACCAAGCTGTCGAAGCTGACCCTCGAAGCCCTGGCTGAATACCCGATCGTGACCTACGTGTTCGGTTTCACCGGCCGTTCGAAACTCGACGAAGCCTTCAGCCATCGCGGCCTGACACCAAAAGTGGTGTTCACCGCCGCCGACGCCGACGTGATCAAGACGTATGTTCGCCTGGGTCTGGGCGTGGGTATCGTGGCGAAAATGGCGGTCGACACCAAGCTCGATAGTGATCTGGTGGTGCTCGATGCCAGCGAGTTGTTCGAATCCAGCATTACCAAAATCGGTTTCCGTCGTGGCACGTTCCTGCGTGGCTTCATGTGCGACTTCATCGAGAAGTTCGCGCCGCACCTGACCCGCGAAGTCATGGCCAAGGCCATTCAGTGCCACAACAAGCAGGAACTGGAAGAGCTGTTCGACGGCGTCGAACTGCCGGTGCATTAATCGTTAATCTTCTTGCCTAGACCACCTCGGTGACAGAAAACTGTTGCCGAGCGCCCGCCACCAGAATCTCCACTTCATCCCCTTCGAACTTGCCCAGCAGGCTTTTGCCCAGCGGCGAGCGAGGGGTGATGACGGTAATCAGTTGCCCCACCAGATCAACCTTCAGCCCGGCCGCGTCGGGGGCCAGGAACAGCCATTGTTCGCGACCCTTTTCGTCTTCCAGGCCGAGCAGGGCGCCGACTTCGATACCGCGCCGGTCGTCATAAGGCCGCAATGTCAGGTTCTGGCAAAGGCTCAATGACTGCCTGATTTCTTCCACCCGTCTGGCCTGTCCGGCCGCCAGATAAGACGCCTCCAGCCCCAGAGTGTCGTACTTGTTCTCGGCGATGTTTTCTTCGTGGGTCGCGGTTTCGTAAGCGGTTTGCGCGGCACGCTCGGCGATGTCGAGATCGATCCGCAGCTTGTCGATAATCAGTTGGTGGACGGTCGGCTTGTGCATAGAGAGCTTCATGATCAATCGCAGAATTGCACGACGTTGGCGCGGCTTTTTTCGCTCGGCGCGGTCTGGTCCTGTTGCAGCCAGAACTGGCATTTTGGATTGGCCAGATTGTGTTTGCTGCTTCTGGCCTGTTCCACCATTTGCTGCTGCTCGTTCCTGCGCAGGTGTTCCTCGTACTGTTCGAACATCGGGTTTTGCGGGGCGGGTTGCTCAATCACCGGCGGCTTGGCCAGTTGCTCCACCGCTTGGGCCAAGGGCGCCAATTGCTCGTTGAACAACAGGCGCCAGGCGAGCCAGCAAGTCAGTGCGATTGCGATGAATCCCAGCCACAAGCCAAGGGCAATGCTGCCGGTCAGTCGCAGCGCATTAAACTGGATCGGCAAGGGACGGCGCGGGTTGGGACGGTAGGGCATTACTGCCTCCTGGCGGGTGGTCGCGGGGGAGTGCGATTGTCGCACGAAGATTAATCGTCGTCGGCTCTTCTGCACGGGGTAATTTATGCGGACAATCGGCGCCTTTGCCAACGGGAGCCTGGAATGCCTGAAATGAAAACCCGCTGGGATATTTTTTGCACCGTGGTCGACAACTTTGGTGATATTGGTGTGACCTGGCGCCTGGCCCGACAATTGGTGGCCGAACATTCAGTGGCGGTGCGCCTGTGGGTCGACGACCTGCGGGCCTTCGAACGGTTGTGTCCAGAAATCGACATCCACGCCGCGCAGCAGTGGCAGCAGGGTGTCGAGGTGCGACAGTGGTCAGCGGACTGGCAGCCCACCGAAGCCGCAGATGTCGTCATCGCCGCGTTCGCCTGCCAGTTGCCGAGTGTTTACATGGAGGCCATGGCCGAACGGGAAAAGCCGCCGCTGTGGATGAACCTCGATTATCTGAGCGCCGAAGACTGGGTCGTCGGTTGTCACGGCTTGCCGTCGGTGAAGTACAAGAATGTGCAGAAGTTCTTTTTCTTCCCGGGCTTTCGCAAGGGTACGGGTGGCTTGCTGCGTGAAAGCGGATTGCTCGAGCGGCGTCGGCAATTTCAGCAAAGTCCGCAAGCTCAGCGAGCATTCCTGCAAGGCTTGGGTATTGATCGCGCGTCAAACGCGCAGCTGATCTCGTTATTTGCCTACGAAAATACCGGGCTGGCCAGTTGGCTCGACGCCATGGCTGCCGATTCGGCGCCGACTCATCTGCTGGTGCCCGAAGGGCGGATTCTCGGCGACGTCGAACGCTGGCTCGGGGTCAACGGGCTGACAGTCGGTGCGGTGCATGTGCGCGATGCCTTGACCGTGCAAGTGCTGCCGTTCGTCCGACAGGATCAATACGACCTGCTGCTGTGGAGCTGCGATTTCAACGCCGTGCGCGGCGAAGATTCTTTTGTTCGCGCGCAATGGGCAGGCCGGCCACTGCTCTGGCACATCTATCAGCAGGACGAAGATATCCACCTGGACAAGCTCGACGCCTTCCTCAACCTGTACACCCAAGGCCTGTCCAAGCCTGCCGGCGAGGCGATCAGCGGTCTATGGCGGGCATGGAATGCAGGTGAGACAATGGCCGAGCACTGGAAATCAACCCGCAAACACTGGCCGGAACTGGAAAAACATGCCGAGACATGGTGTCTGGAACAAGCCTTGCAGGCAGATCTTGCCGCAGCGCTGGTACAGTTTTACCTAAATTGGATATGATACGCGGCCTAGATTTTTGTAAATCCCATCCAAATTCGGATATTCGCAATGAAAACTGGTAAAGAACTGAAACCCGGGATGGTGATCCGTCTCGAAAACGATCCTTGGCTGGTTCAGAAAGCTGAATTCACCAAGTCGGGTCGTAACAGCGCGATCATGAAGACCAAGCTGAAGAACCTGCTGACCGGTTACAAGACCGAGATCGTTTACAGCGCCGACGACAAACTGGACGACGTAATCCTCGACCGCAAAGAAGCGACCCTGTCCTTCATCAGCGGCGACTCCTACACGTTCATGGACACCACCGACTACACCATGTACGAGCTGAACGCTGAAGACATCGAAGCCGTTCTGCCTTTCGTTGAAGAAGGCATGACCGATGTTTGCGAAGCGATCTTCTTCGAAGAACGTCTGGTTTCCGTAGAACTGCCGACCACTATCGTGCGCGTAGTTGACTACACCGAAGGTTCCGCTCGCGGCGACACTTCCGGCAAGGTGATGAAGCCTGCCAAGCTGAGCAACGGTACTGAGCTGCAAGTTGCTGACTTCATCGAAATCGGTGACAAGATCGAGATCGATACCCGCGAAGGCGGTTCCTACAAAGGCCGTGCTAAATAAGCACCGCCTCAGGAATGAAAAAGCCCGACCATTGAGTCGGGCTTTTTTGTGCCAGTTGAAATGCAGCTTCAAGAACAACGATGAACCCTTGTGGGAGCGAGCCTGCTCGCGATGGCGGCTTCACATTCAACAAAGATGTTGACTGATCTACCGCTATCGCGAGCAGGCTCGCTCCCACAGGTTTTTTATTTCAAGTGTTGCTTGAGCTCTTCGGACGCTTGAAGCATCGCCGAACGCACCGCGGGCACCTGGCTCACCACGTTGAGCAAACCGTAGTCGTGGATCATGCCGTTGTAGCGAACCGCGGTGACTGGTACGCCAGCCTCGTCGAGTTTGCGGGCGTAAGCTTCACCTTCATCGCGCAAGACATCGGCGCTGGCCGTCTGCACCAGAGCGGGTGGCAGACCCTTGAGTTGCGTGGTGGTTGCCCGCAGCGGTGAGGCGTAGATCTCGTTCCGCTGTTTGGCATCAGTGGTGTAGTTGTCCCAGAACCACTTCATCATGTTTTTGGTGAGGAAATGCCCCTCGGCGAACTGGTTATAGGACGCCGTTTCAAAGTTGGCGTCAGTCACTGGCCACAACAACACCTGGAACCTGATCACCGGCGTGCCCTTGTCTTTGGCCATCAGGGCAACCACGGCCGCCATGTTGCCGCCGACGCTGTTGCCGGCCACGGCCAGGCGTTTGCCGTCGACGTTGATCTCTTTACCGTGCTCGGCCACCCACTTCGTCGCGGCGTAGGCCTGGTTGATCGCCACCGGGTAATGCGCCTCCGGCGACGGGGTGTAATTGACGAACACCGCCGCCGCGCCCGAACCCGTCACCAGGTCCCGCACCAGCCGTTCGTGGGTCGGGAAGTCCCCCAGCACCCAGCCACCGCCGTGGAAGAACATGAACACTGGCAGCTCGGCCTTGACCCCGGCCGGCCGAACGATGGTCAGGCTGATCGGTTGGCCGTCGACCTGGATGGTCTTCTCACGGACATCGGCTTTTGGCAGCGTCAGCTTCACCCCGGCCTGCGCACCCACCAATACCGCACGGGCATCGGCAGGGCTGAGCTGTTCCATCGGTTTGCCGGTGCCAGCATTCAACACGTCGAGGAACGCCTGGGTGTGGTGTTCAACCCCGTCGCTTGCAAACGCGCTGTTGATGGACAGGGCGAGAAGGGTGCCGGTCAATACTTTGCTCAAAGTGCTCACGTTCGTCTCCTGGTTCGGGCCTGGAAATCAGCGGTTAGACGGTAACGTGCAGGCGCACATCGACGTTGCCACGGGTGGCGTTGGAGTACGGGCAGACCTGATGGGCGGCTTCGACCAGGCTTTGTGCGTCGGCTTGTTCAAGACCCGGCAGGCTGATGTGCAAGTCGATGTCCAGACCGAAACCGCCAGGGATCTGGCCGATGCCGACATGGGCGGTGATCGAGGCGTCGTCCGGGATTTTGCGTTTGGTCTGGCTGGCGACGAATTTCAGTGCGCCGATGAAGCAAGCGGAGTAACCGGCGGCAAACAGTTGTTCAGGGTTGGTCGCCGCGCCGCCGGCACCACCGAGTTCTTTCGGGGTAGCGAGTTTGACGTCGAGGACGTTGTCGCTGGAGATTGCACGACCGTCACGGCCGCCGGTGGAGGTTGCGATTGCGGTATAGAGCGTTTGCATGGTGTGAGCCTCGTTCTGGATTTTAATTTTTGCGCTAAATGTTTGCGCGCTAAGTAAGTGCGAAGTGAATGTAGCTCGCAAATATTTAGTGCGCAATATAAATTTTGAAGAAAATTTGACCCGAAATAGGCGCGCGCGATTAAAAGTCTTGAGTTAGAGCTGTCGAGGCGGGATTTTCGCGGGGAATTTTTTTCGAGGACCGGGTTGGAGAAACGGATTTTTGAGAGCGCTACAAAACAAATGTGGGAGCGAGCCTGCTCGCGATAGCGGTGTGCCAATCAACATCAATGCTGAATGTCACTCCGCTATCGCGAGCAGGCTCGCTCCCACAAGGGGTTCGTGGTGTTTTGGAGGTTAGAGGCTGTCTTGCAGGTGACTGCGCAGCGCTTGAAGATCCGCTTGCAGCTTCTTCAACTGTTCCAGTGTTTGTCCGCTGGCACCGAGAATGCACTGGGGAATGCCACGGGCCTTGTCTCGCAACACATGGCCTTGCTCGGTGAGCTCGACAATCACCACCCGTTCGTCTTCACGGCTGCGGGTGCGGCTCAGCAGGCCTTCGGCTTCCAGGCGCTTGAGCAACGGGGTGAGGGAGCCAGGATCGGTCAACAACCGGGTGCTGATTTCGCCGACCGTCAATCCATCCTTTTCCCACAACACCATCATCGCCAGGTACTGCGGATACGTCAGGCCCAGCGCTTGCAGCAGCGGCTTGTAGACCTTGGTCATCAGCAGCGAGGTGGAGTGCAGGGCGAAGCAGACCTGATTGTCCAGCAGCAGGTCGTCACAGTTGTCCGGGTTGTTGCGCTCGGTGTTCATTTCAAAGCCTTGATCAGTGATCGTCATGAATCTAGCGGGCGAATCTTTAATGCGCCAGATAATTCTGGACTAGTGGCGGTCCAGATTGGTTTGCAGCGCCAGATCCCACGGTGGGATGGGGCTGAAACGGGTCTTCAGGTATTCCAGCAACAAGCGGCTGCGCGAACTGGGTTGCTGCTCTAGGCGCAACGCATAAATGCCGGTGCTTTCCGGTTTTGGCAGGCCGTTTTCGCAGAACAGCGGCAGCAGTTCGCCGCGTAATAAGTATTCGCTGGCCAGCCAGGTCGGCAGGTGCGCGATGCCCAACCCGGCCAGTGCGCCGCAGACCAGCGCCTCGGCATTGTTGGCGCTCATGCGGATTCGTGCAGGCCGGTGCAAGTGCATCTGCCCGTCCCGCTCGAAGCGCCAGGCGAACGGCGGAGCCAGGCCTTCCCAGTCGAGACCATCGTGGTCGACCAACTGCGCCGGATCGGTCGGCACCCCACGGCGTTGCAGATAATCGGGGCTGGCGCAGGCGATGCGCACCATGCTCGCCAGCGGGGTGGCCACCAGCCGAGTGTCGGCCATTTGCCCGGCACGCAGCACCAGATCGACCTTGCCCAGGTTCGAGCCCTGCATGTCGACAAAGCTGTCGATCAGGTGCAATTGCACGTCGAGCCCTGGGTAAAACGTCAGGAAATCGGCAATCGCCGGCGCCAGGTGTCGTCGTCCGAACGCTGCCGGTGCGTCAACCCGAATCAAGCCCTCCGGCGCGTTGCTCAGGGACACCGCTTCCGCCCGGGCCAGCCGCAGTTCTGCGACGATCCGCCGCGCGCGCTCGGCAAAGGCCAAACCGGCCGGAGTAGCCCGTACCGCGTGGGTGCTGCGAATGAACAACTGGCTGCCAACGGCGCTTTCCAGGCTGTCGATGCGTCGCGCCACCGCCGATGGCGTCAGTGGATGGCGGCGGGACGCGGCGGAAAAGCTGCCACTTTCCAGCACATCGAGAAACAGGCCGAGTTGTTCAGTCAATTGATTGGGATTCATGGCTTCGTCAACGCTTGTGCGAATTTGGCACAGCCATTGTGCGTTGCTGTGCGTTTCCCCGCCAGAGCCGACTGCGTAGGATGAACGGCCTGACAAGAGGAAAATCGCCTGTGATTGAGTTCGTGATGTATCTGGTTTTTGGTGCTGCCTTGGGAACCCTCGGCGGGCTCTTCGGCATTGGTGGCGGGTTGGTCGCAATCCCGCTGCTGGGTGTGTGGTGCGGTCTTGATCAACAGATTGCCCAAGGCACGGCGTTGGTGATGGTGGTGCCGAACGTGATGCTGGCGCTGTGGCGCTATCACCAGCGCAATCGCATCGAATTGCGGCATGCGCTGCCACTGGCCTCGATGGGGTTTTGCTTCGCCTGGATCGGTTCGATCTGGGCGGTGGGTATCGATGCGCAAACCATGCGCTTGGGCTTCGTCGCTTTCCTGATCGCTCTGTCCGCCTACAACCTGATGCGAATGTTCACCACCAACGCACCAGCCTCTTCGCAGATGCGCTATTCCTGGCCGTGGCTGGGTGTGCTCGGCGCGGCTTCCGGGACGATGGGCGGACTGTTTGGAGTGGGCGGGGCAGTGGTGGCAACGCCGGTGTTGACCAGCCTGTTTGGTACCACTCAAGTGGTTGCCCAGGGCTTGTCCCTGGCACTGGCATTGCCAAGTACGGGCGTCACCTTGATGACCTACGCGGTGCATCATCAGGTGAACTGGACGATCGGTCTGCCATTGGCGGTCGGCGGATTGATGAGCATCAGTTGGGGCGTGAGAATTGCCCACGCATTGCCGGAGCGGCTACTGCGCGGGCTGTTCTGTGGTTTTCTGGTGTTCTGTGCGGTGATGCTCGCTTTTAAAGTTTGAAACCTTCGACGATGTGCTCGGCCAGGCATTCGGTGATCGGCGAAGGGTTGTTCAGGTTGCGGATCAGCATGATGCTGCCTTCCGGCAACAGGGGCAGGCCCTGATCGGCGCCGAGGATGCGCATATCCGGCGTGATCAGGCTTTCCAGTTGCGCGGTGATGGCCAGGCCCGCGCTGACCACCGCCATCAATGCCGACAGGCTGGAGCTATTGTAGGCAATGCGGTAATCGCGGCCCATGGCGTCCAGAGCATTGCACGCCCAGGCGCGGCAGAAACAATCGCTGTTGAACATCGCCAGCGGCAACGGTGTTTGCTCGTGGGCGCTGAAGCATTGGGCCTCGGCCCAGACAAAACGCTCCTTGCGCAACAATTGGCCGATCTCGTTACCTGGTTCGCGGGTGACGATGGACAGGTCCAGGTCTTGGCGTTGCAACAGTTGCCGGGTCGATTCGCAATGAACTTCGATCTGGATCAGTGGGTAAAACTGCGCGAAGCGCGACAGGATGCCTGGCAGAAAGCGCATGACGTAATCGTCGGGGGTGCCGATTCGTACTGTGCCGACCATGTGCGGCTCGCGCAGGGTATTGAAGACTTCGCTGTGGAGTTTGAGGATACGCCGCGCATAGCCCAGCAATACCTGGCCTTCGGCGGTCAACTTGACCTGGCGTCCGTCGCGTTCGAACAGCTGGCGCTGCAATACGTCCTCTTCGAGGCGCTTCATCTGCATGCTCACCGCGGACTGGGTGCGGTTGACCATTTCACCGGCGCGGGTGAAGCCGCCCTGGTCGGCGATCGCGACGAAGGTGCGCAGAACATCGGTGTCGATACTGGGGTAAGCGGACATCCATCAATCTCCGAGATGTATTCCATCAGAAACATTCGTTGGATTGATCTTATCGCTAGCGCGAGACTTGAGCCATCCCTAAAGGAGGGCTACACGATGAAAGGTCACAATGAGCATGTAACGCAAGAAAAATTCTCAATCCACGCGGTATCCGATCTGCTGCACAAGTTTAGTCGCTGGTACGAACTTCACCGTGAACGTGAATTGCTGGCGGGCTTGAGCGACGAAGCACTGAAGGACATCGGCGTGACCCGTGCAGATGTTGAACATGAGGTGGTAAGACCATTCTGGGATGATCCGATGCATAAATGATCATTCCATCGCTACACAAACCGCTTCCGGGTGAGGTAGGTTGCGAGCAGACAAGGAGATGCTCATGCCCGCCACACTGTCCTTTTCCCTCAAACAGGCTCGGCGTCTGGCGCTGGCCGCCCAAGGGTTCAACGGGCGCCAGCCGCTGGCGGCGATCAAACCGGTTCAGCTCAACCGGTTGATCGAGCGCCTCGGCATTCTACAGATCGATTCGGTCAATGCGTTGGTGCGTTCGCACTACCTTCCGTTGTTTTCCCGTCTTGGCAATTACTCACCCGACTTGCTCGATCAGGCTGCCTGGAGTCAGGGGCGTCGGCGCACGTTATTCGAGTATTGGGGCCACGAAGCGTCGTTGCTACCCTTGTCGATGTTTCCCCTGATGCGTTGGCGCATGCAGCGCGCGACCCGCGGCGAAGACATCTATCAGCAACTGGCGCGCTTCGGTCGTGAACGGCAGGACACGATTCGCCGCGTGCTGGCGTCGGTTCAGGAATTCGGTGCGCTGGGTGCGGGCAGTTTGTCGACCCGTCAGGAGCGGGCAGGGCCTTGGTGGGACTGGAGCGCCGAAAAGCATGCGCTGGAATGGCTGTTCGCCGCCGGCGAAGTGACCGTGGCCGGCCGGCGTGGGTTCGAACGGCTTTATGATTTGCCGGAGCGGGTCATTCCCTCGGCGATTCTCCAGCAGCCTTTGCTCAGTGAGGCGCAGGCCCAGCGCGGGCTGTTGCTGCATGCCGCCACGGCGTTGGGCGTCGGTACGGAAAAGGACCTGCGGGATTATTTTCGCTTTAGCCCGGCAGACAGCCGACCGCGGCTGGCGGAGTTGGTCGAGGAGGGCGATCTGCTGGTGTGTGAGGTTGAAGGCTGGCGGCAACCAGTCTATTGCCCGGCTGAGCCGAAGGTGCCGCGCAAGGTCGAGGCCAGTGCGCTGCTTTCACCGTTTGACTCGCTGATCTGGGAACGCAGCCGTACCGAGCGATTGTTCGATTTCCGTTATCGGCTGGAGATTTATACCCCGCAGCACAAGCGTATCTACGGCTATTACGTATTGCCGTTTTTGCACCATGAGCGGATTGCCGCACGGGTCGACTTGCGCGCCGAGCGAGCGTTGGGTCGGCTGGCGGTGCACGCCGTGCATGTGGAAGCGCCGGGGCTGGATGAGGCGGGGATGCTGGCGTTAGCGGTCAATCTGCGGCAGATGGCCGATTGGTTGGGGCTGGCGCAGGTTCAGTTGAATTGCCCGCGGGCGAGTGCGGCAAGATTGCGGGTGGCATTGGCACAGATTGAGGGCGATTGAACCGACGCTATCGCGGGCAAGCCCGCTCCCACAGGAGTCGCGCCAGACACATGATTTGTGAACGACGCGGTCATTGTGGGAGCGGGCTTGCCCGCGATGGCGGTCTGTCAGGCAATAAAAAACCTAATGACTCACCGCCGAACCTGCTTCAGGGTTTCAGCAATCAAAAACGCCAATTCCAGCGACTGATCGGCATTCATCCGTGGGTCGCAGTGGGTGTGGTAGCGATCTGACAACCCATCCTCGGTAATCGGCCGCGCGCCGCCGATGCATTCGGTGACGTTCTGCCCGGTCATTTCGATGTGGATGCCGCCGGCATAACTGCCTTCCGCTTCGTGAACCTGGAAGAACTGTTTCACCTCGCCAAGAATCTGCGCGAAGTCGCGGGTCTTGTAGCCGCTGCTGGCCTTGATGGTGTTGCCGTGCATCGGGTCGGAACTCCAAAGCACCTGCTTGCCTTCGCGTTGCACTGCGCGAATCAGTTGCGGCAAGTGATCGCCAACCTTGTTCGCCCCCATCCGCGCAATCAGGTTCAGGCGACCCGGGTCGTTGTCCGGGTTGAGCACGTCGATCAAACGAATCAGGTCTTCAGGGTTCGTGCTCGGACCGACCTTCACGCCGATCGGGTTGTGCACCCCACGCAGGAATTCGACGTGAGCACCGTCCAGTTGACGGGTACGGTCGCCGATCCACAGCATGTGGGCCGAGCAGTCGTAGTAGTCGTTGGTCAGGCTGTCGCGACGTACGAAGGCTTCTTCGTAGTTCAGCAGCAACGCTTCGTGGGCGGTGAAGAAACTGGTTTCACGCAGTTGCGGCGAACTGTCCATGCCGCAGGCGCGCATGAAGGCCAGGGTTTCATCGATGCGATCAGCCAGGTGGCTGTATTTTTCGGCCAGCGCCGAGTTGGCGATGAAGTCCAGGTTCCACTTGTGTACCTGATGCAGGTCGGCAAAACCGCCCTGGGCAAAGGCGCGCAACAGGTTCAGGGTCGCGGTGGACTGGTGATAAGACTGCAACAGGCGGTCCGGGTCCGGCACACGGCTTTTTTCGTCGAACCCGATGCCGTTGACGATGTCGCCACGGTAGGCCGGCAGCGTCACGCCGTTGATGGTTTCATCGTTGGCCGAACGGGGTTTGGCGAACTGGCCGGCCATGCGTCCGACTTTGACCACCGGGCAACCGGCGGCGAAGGTCATGACGATCGCCATTTGCAGCAACACTTTAAACGTGTCGCGAATTTTCGCGGCGGAGAACTCGGCGAAGCTTTCGGCGCAGTCGCCGCCCTGTAACAGAAACGCCCGGCCCTGGGTCACTTCGGCAAACTGACGGCGCAACTCCCGGGCTTCACCGGCAAACACCAGCGGCGGATAGCTCGCCAGGGTTTGCTCGACGTGCAGCAAATGCGCCGCGTCGGGGTATTGGGGTTGTTGCTGGATCGGCAGGGCGCGCCAGCTGTCAGGGCTCCAGGGTTGGCTCATTGCAGTCTCTAGTATTTTCCGCTCGGACGGTTATGTTATCAGCAATTAGTGCGTGACCTGCTCCCGTCGCTTCGCGGACAATCGCGCCTTTGCCGCTTTATGTTGCGGTTTATTGCGTTGCCGGGGCCGGTAACGATCAGGAGACGAAATGACTGAGGAGCGCGTCGAGCATCTGCTCGCCGAGGTACAGGATGAGTTCGGCGTGATTCGCGTGCTGGAAGTGGCCGATTACCGTTTTCTGGAGTTCGGTGACGCCATCGAACAGAGCTGCGTGTTCACCGCCGACCCGAGCTGGCTCGAGTACGATTACACCCGGGCGATGCTGATTGGCGCGCTGTGCCACGAACAGCCGGACAGCGCGCTGTTCCTCGGGCTTGGCGCCGGCACACTGACCCAGGCCTGCCTGAAGTTCCTGCCGCTGGAAGATGTCGAAGCCATCGAGCTGCGTCCCGACGTGCCGCGGCTGGCCATCGAATACCTCGGCCTGGATGATGATCCGCGGCTGTATATCCGCGTCGGCGATGCGCTGGAGTTGCTCGATACGGCTGAACCGGCCGATCTGATTTTCGTCGATCTCTATACCGATGTCGGGCCCGGTGTCGGGCATCTGGCCTGGAGCTTTCTGGAAAACTGTCAGAAACGCTTGAATCCGGGTGGCTGGCTGGTGATCAACCAGTGGGCCACCGACGACGGCAAACCGCTGGGGGCGGCGTTGTTGCGCGGCCTCTATCATCGGCATTACTGGGAACTGCCGGTGAAGGAGGGCAACGTGATTCTGATCGTGCCATCGGAGCTGGACCAGGCGCTGGACATGGACGGGCTGATCGCTCGCGCTGAAGGTCTGGCGCCGCGATTGGGGTATTCGTTGCAGTCGTTGATCAAGGATATTCGGCCGGCGACATAAGGCGTTGCCTGTTCGGGCCCCTTCGCGAGCAAGTCCGCTCCCACAGTTGACCGAGTAGAAGCGCAAATTTGCGACCGACGAAGATCGAATGTGGGGGCGGGCTTGCTCGCGAAAGCATCCTGCTCGTCAATACATGCCTCAAAGCCCTTTGAATACGCCCGGCCGCTTCTCGATCATCGACCGCACACCCTCCTTGGCATCCTCGCTATTCAGCAGTTTCTTCACCAGCGCCGGCAATGCCTGGGCCGCCGCCGTCTCACCCTCATAGCGCGCCTGCCGGGCAGACATCAACGTTGCCTGAACCCCCAGCGGCGCCTGTCGGGCAATCCGCTCCGCCAACTCGACCGCCCGTGGCAACAAGCCCTCGCTGGCCATGACTTCCTGCACCAGGCCCAGATGCAAGGCGTCATGCGCGTCGAATTCATCGCCGGTTAGCAACCAGCGCATGGCATTGCCCCAGCCAGCGACCTGATGCAGACGCAAGGTGGCGCCACCGAACGGGAAGATCCCGCGCTGCACTTCCTTCTGGGCAAAGCGGGTGTTGCTGGCGCACAGGTTGATGTCGGCGGCCAGCATCAACTCGATACCTACGGTCAGGCAGTAGCCTTGCGCCGCGACAATCACCGGTTTGCTGACTCGGGGGCCGGTGAACACGCCCCATGGATCGCAGCCACCGGGCGGTGGCTGCCAGCCTTCGGCCAGGGCCGTGCCGGTGCTGACCAGATCGAGCCCCGCAGTGAAATGCTCGCCATGGCCGAACACCACCGCCACCCGCGCTTCACTGTCAGCCTCGAACTCGCCATAGGCCAGGCTGAGTTCGTTGAGCAGGTCGAGGTCGAAGGCATTGCGTTTGGCCACCCGATCCAGGCCGATCATCAGGACATGACCGTGCCGTTCACGGGTTACACGACTGGGGCTGGGCTGATTCATGGAGCGTTTCCTCGGTGGGGAGGGGGGATATGAGACCGAAGGTTTGCGTCACCACGGTGAACCGTTTTAGCGCCATCGCCAGCAGGGCCGGGCCTTTGCAAAATAGACTGTCGCACGATAATCCGCAAAGCCTGTGACACAACGGTGTACGCGGGTTTTTTCCGATAAAAAAAGCTCCCTTTTTTGGCGAATTCCGGTATAGTGCGCGCCGGCCTTTAACCGGGCCGCGTTTAGGTAGCGCAATTCCCCGAAGCCAGCTTCGGCTGCACGTCCCCAGCGGACTCTTCCTTGACGATTCTTTTCATTCATTCGTTTTCGCAAATCCCCGCCGACAAAGCTGCCAGGGCGACTCTTGAGTCTCAACACGGCATGTGCAGCTTTGGAGCATGGGTCTTTGCGGATGCACTTAGAGGCAGACCCATGACCCAGGAAATCGGCGGCTTCGCCGCTCTTGAACTTCACCCTAATATTGTCGCTGCAGTAGTCGCTACCGGCTATGAAGAGCCTTCGGCCATTCAGCAGCAGTCGATCCCGATCATTCTCGCCGGTCACGATATGATTGGCCAGGCGCAAACCGGTACCGGTAAAACCGCTGCCTTTGCCCTGCCGATCCTGCACCGCATTGATCCGTCCAAGCGCGAGCCGCAAGCTCTGATCCTGGCCCCAACTCGTGAGTTGGCGCTACAAGTTGCAACCGCTTTCGAAACCTACGCCAAGCAAATGCCGGGTGTAACTGTTGTGGCTGTCTACGGCGGCGCGCCGATGGGCCCACAATTGAAAGCAATCCGTAATGGCGCACAGATCGTTGTCGCCACTCCGGGTCGTCTGTGCGACCACCTGCGTCGCGACGAAAAAGTCCTGGCTACCGTGAACCACCTGGTTCTCGACGAAGCGGACGAAATGCTCAAACTGGGCTTCATGGACGACCTGGAAGTTATCTTCAAGGCCATGCCGGAAACCCGTCAGACCGTATTGTTCTCGGCCACCTTGCCGCAATCGATCCGTGCCATCGCCGAGCGCCACCTGCGCGATCCGAAGCACGTGAAGATCCAGAGCAAGACTCAGACCGTTACCGCGATCGAACAGGCTCACCTGTTGGTTCACGCTGACCAGAAGACCTCTGCCGTTCTCAGCTTGCTGGAAGTGGAAGATTTCGACGCCCTGATCATGTTCGTGCGCACCAAGCAAGCGACCCTGGACCTGGCCAGTGCCCTGGAAGCCAAAGGCTACAAAGCCGCTGCGCTGAACGGTGACATTGCTCAGAACCAGCGTGAGCGCGTGATCGAATCCCTCAAGGATGGCCGTCTGGACATCGTTGTGGCGACCGACGTTGCCGCTCGTGGCCTGGACGTTCCGCGTATCACTCACGTGTTCAACGTTGATATGCCGTACGACCCGGAATCCTACGTTCACCGTATCGGCCGTACCGGCCGTGCCGGTCGCGAAGGTCGCGCACTGCTGCTGGTGACTCCTCGTGAGCGCCGCATGCTGCAAGTGATCGAGCGTGTTACCGGTCAGAAAGTGGCCGAAGTTCGCCTGCCGGACGCTCAGGCCGTTCTCGATGCCCGCATCAAGAAACTGACCAACAGCCTGTCGCCACTGGTCGCTGATGCCGAATCGACTCACGGTGATCTGCTGGATCGTCTGACTGCCGACATCGGTTGCAGCCCGCGTGCCCTGGCCGCAGCCCTGCTGCGCAAGGCTACCAACGGTCAAGCGCTGACCCTGGCCGCGATCGAGAAAGAACGTCCACTGGTGCCGAACAATGCACCGCGTGGCGATCGTCCAGAGCGTTCCGGTGATCGTCCGGACCGTGGTGACCGCGAGCGTCGTGCTCCGATCCCGCTGGCTGAAGGCCGTGCTCGTTGCCGTACCGCGCTGGGTGCGCGTGATGGTATCGCTGCCAAGAACCTGCTGGGCGCCATCCTCAACGAAGGTGGTCTGGCGCGTGAAGCTATCGGTCGCATCCAGGTGCGTGACAGCTTCAGCCTCGTCGAGCTGCCGGAAGATGGTCTGGAGCGTCTGCTGACCAAGCTGAAGGACACTCGCGTTGCCGGTAAGCAGTTGAAGCTGCGTCGCTATCGCGAAGATTGATCCGCTCTCGGGCTGATTGATCGCACATAAAAAATCCCCGACAGGTTCGGGGATTTTTTTGTCTGCTGTTTTGTTCATGGCTGTTGAGTGGCGTCGTCCCCATCGCGAGCAGGCTCGCTCCCACAGGGAAACGCATTCTAATGTGGGAGCGAGCCTGCTCGCGATGAGGACGCCTCGGTCTACCTGTCAGCCAAAGCGATAAATGTCCATACCCAACGCCCCCATGGTGAACCCCTGATGCGCAATGCTGAACTCACCCCCGGCCGCGCGGGCAAAGTACAGCGGCAGCAGATGCTCGTCGCTCGGGTGGTTGCGCACAGCGTTCGGCGCTTGCTGACGATAGTCGTGCAACGCGGCTTCGTCGTTCGCTTCGAGTTTTTCAATCATCCAGTCGCGGAACGCCTTGGCCCAGGGTTCGACGCTTTCCGGGCCGGCGTGCCAGTCCAGTTCCCGCAGGTTGTGGGTGATGCTGCCGGAGCCGATCAACAGCACACCGTGTTCGCGCAGGCTGGCCAGGGCATGGCCGATGCGGGTTTGCAGGGCCGGGCCACCACGAGTGGGCAGTGAGACCTGCACCACCGGGATATCGGCCTGCGGATACATCAACGACAAGGGTACCCAAGCGCCATGGTCGAACGGTCGCTGGGTGTCGATGCGTGCAGGCAGGCCGTCGGCCTTCAGCAGCTCGACAACCTGCGCCGCCAGTTGTGGATTGCCGGGTGCCGGGTACTGCACCTCGAACAAGGCCTGGGGAAATCCGCCGAAGTCGTGCCAGGTTTCAGGCTGGGGATTGCCGCTGACCAACAGTTCGCTGCTTTCCCAGTGCGCGGAAACCATCACGATGGCCTTGGGTTTCGGCAATGCGGCGGCCAGACGAGCGAGGGCCGGTCCGCTGGCGCCGGGTTCCAGGGCTAGCATGGGGGAGCCATGAGAGATATACAGGCTGGGGAACATGAATGAGCTCCTGAGAGTAAGATGGCACCATCTTCAGTCAGATCATTGATCTAAATCTAATATAAGTTTTAGGGTCTTTTGATCGAATTTTTCGGGGTTAATTATGCAGCCGGAGTTTTGGCACAAACGATGGGCGTCGAATCAGATCGGCTTTCATCTGCCGGAAGTGAATCCTTATCTGCAACGGTTCTGGCCAGCGTTGAGCCTGGAAGAGGGCGCTCGCGTGCTGGTGCCGCTGTGTGGGAAAAGTCTGGATCTGTTGTGGCTGGCGCACCGAGGTCATGAGGTCTTGGGGATTGAACTGTCGGAAAAGGCCGTGGAGGACTTCTTCAATGAGCATCAATTTGACCCGGACGTCAGTGAGCAGGGGCCGTTCAAGGTCTATCGGGCGGGGTCGATCGAGCTGTGGTGCGGTGATTTCTTCGAGTTGACGGCAGGCGATGTCGCCGATTGCAGCGCGCTGTACGACCGTGCGGCGTTGATCGCCTTGCCGCCGGCGATGCGTGAGCGATATGCCGAGCATCTGAAGCGGATTCTTCCGAAGGATTCTCTGGGGCTATTGATTACCCTGGATTACGACCAGACGCAGATGGATGGGCCGCCCTTCGCAGTGCTGGATGATGAGGTGCAACGGTTGTTCGGCGATGTGTGGGCGCTGAAGATTCTGGAAGACCAGGACGTCCTGGGTGAGAGCGGGAAGTTTCTCGACGCCGGTGTCACGCGGCTTGAAGAGCGGGTTTATCGGGTTTCCAGCCATTAAGGTGTGTTGAGTTTGTTGGCCTCTTCGCGGGCAAGCCCGCTCCCACAGTTACCGAGTGATCTGAATAGACGCGGTCCACTGTGGGAGCGAGGCTTGCCCGCGAAGAGGCCCTGATGAACACCGCATTAATCAAACAGAAAAAAAAGGCCCGCATTCACTGCGGGCCTTTTCTTTTAGTGCGGAGCCTGTCAGCCCCGACGACGCAGTGCATCGATGCGTTCTTCCAGCGGTGGGTGGCTCATGAACATACGGGCAAACCCTTGTTTGAGGCCACCGTTGATGCCGAAGGCATTCAGGGTGTCCGGCATGTGCACCGGCAGCCCTTGCTCTGCACGCAGACGCTGCAGGGCACCGATCATTGCGCTGGTGCCGGCCAGGCTTGCGCCGGCTTCGTCGGCGCGGAATTCGCGTTTGCGCGAGAACCACATGACGATGGCGCTGGCCAGGATGCCCAGAACCAGTTCGGCGAAGATGGTCGCCACGTAATAGGCGATGCCCTGGCCTTCTTCGTTCTTGAAGATCACCTTGTCGACAAAGTTGCCGATGATCCGGGCGAAGAACATCACGAAGGTGTTCACCACGCCCTGGATCAACGCCAGGGTGACCATGTCGCCATTGGCCACATGGCCGATTTCGTGGGCCAGAACGGCTTTCACTTCATCCGGCGAGAAGCGCTCGAGCAAGCCCTGGCTGACTGCGACCAGTGCATCGTTCTTGTTCCAGCCGGTGGCGAAGGCATTGGCTTCATAGGCCGGGAAAATACCGACTTCGGGCATCTTGATTCCGGCTTCGCGGGACAGTTGCTCGACGGTTTGCAGCAGCCATTGCTCGTGCCGGGTGCGCGGCTGGCTGATGATCTGGGTGCTGGTACTCATCTTCGCCATCCACTTGGAGATGAACAGCGAGAACAGGGAACCGGCGAAACCAAAGACCGCACAGAAAATCAGCAGCTGATTGAGGTTGAGATCAACCCCGTTGGCCGCCATGAACCCGTTGAAGCCGAAAAGGCTCAGGGTGATGCTGGCAATCAGCACGACCGCCAGGTTAGTGGCCAAAAACAGCAAAATGCGCATCATGGTTGTAGAAATCTCCTCGTGCTAAAGATGTAGCGTACTGCGGGGTATATAAGGTGCTGCACCGGGCTATTCAACAGGGTGACTATTTCAAACTGTGTCCTACGGCAACAGTTTAGCCGTATGAAGGGCATTTCCGACGTCAGCATGGGAAGTGTTTGTCAGCCGATTAACCTCGCAGGCCCCGTCGTTGTTAGACGCGGTCACGAGTCAAGTCGCCAGTCAGCGCTTGAAGCAACAATGTTCGGCAGGGTGCAAAGATATGTTGCTGAATTAATCACCGTGCGACTTTCGCAAGCGTCGCACGGTGACAGGTCACTTACTGGCGGTAGGACTTGAGGAAGTTACCGATCCGGCCAATGGCCTGATCCAGGTCGTCGACCCGTGGCAGGGTGACCACGCGGAAGTGGTCCGGCCATGGCCAGTTGAAGGCCGTGCCTTGTACCACCAGCAGCTTCTCCGAGAGCAGCAGGTCAAGCACGAATTTCTCGTCGTTGTGGATCGGGCAGACTTTCGGGTCGATCCGCGGGAAGGCATACAGCGCGCCCATTGGCTTGACGCAGCTCACGCCCGGAATGTCGTTCAGCAATTCCCAGGTTCGATTGCGCTGTTCCAGCAGACGCCCCTGAGGCAATACCAGGTCATTGATGCTCTGGTAGCCGCCCAGAGCGGTCTGAATCGCGTGCTGGCTCGGCACGTTGGCACACAGGCGCATGTTGGCCAGTATATCGATGCCTTCGATGTAGCTCTGGGCGTGGTGTTTCGGGCCGGAAATGGCGACCCAGCCGGAACGGAAACCGGCCACGCGATAGGACTTGGACAGACCGTTGAAGGTCATGCACAGCAGGTCCGGCGCCAGCGAGGCGGTGCAGATGTGCACGGCGTCGTCGTACAGGATCTTGTCGTAGATTTCGTCGGAGAACACCACCAGATTGTGCTGACGGGCCAGTTCCAGCATGCCCAGCAGCACTTCTTTGGAATACACCGAACCGGTGGGGTTGTTCGGGTTGATGATCACCAGGGCCTTGGTGTTCGGGGTGATCTTGGCCTTGATGTCAGCCAGGTCCGGCCACCAGTTGGCCTGTTCATCGCACAGGTAATGCACCGGGTTGCCGCCCGCCAGGCTCACTGCGGCGGTCCACAGCGGATAGTCGGGAGCTGGCACCAGTACTTCGTCGCCGTTGTTGAGCAAGGCCTGCATCGACATCACGATCAGCTCGGAAACGCCGTTGCCCAGATAAATGTCTTCAATGCCGACGCCTTCCACCTGCTTTTGCTGGTAGTACTGCATCACGGCCTTGCGGGCACTGAACAGACCCTTGGAGTCGCTATAGCCCTGGGCGGTCGGCAGATTGCGGATCACGTCCTGAAGGATTTCATCCGGTGCTTCGAAACCAAAGGGGGCCGGGTTGCCGATGTTCAGCTTGAGGATGCGATGGCCTTCCTCTTCCAGGCGTTTGGCGTGCTTGAGCACTGGGCCGCGAATGTCGTAGCAGACGTTGGCGAGCTTGTTCGATTTGCTGACCTGCATGGCGATGTATTCCCGAAAATGAACGATCCAGGCGGCGTATGAACGACCGTGCTGGGAATCCTGCGTATTCACACAGGCCTGACGCCTTGGGTGACGGCACTCATAAATCCGTTTGAATGCGCGTGGTCTGGCTGCCAGACTGGCGTTTGACGAGGCGCAATCATACGTGCCGCCCGATCCGTGGAAAAGATACAGATCGGGCTTTTTCAGCTGCTGAGGTGTGATGATGGAAAAGTTGGAAAAAACCCTGGAAGAATGGCGGGCCATGCTCGATCCGGAGCAGTACAACGTTTGCCGCCTCAAGGGCACCGAACGACCGTTCTCCGGTAAGTACAACGACAGCAAAGTCGACGGTGTTTACCACTGCATTTGTTGCACCGCACCGCTGTTCGACTCAAAGACCAAATTCGATTCCGGCTGCGGCTGGCCGAGCTTCTACGCGCCGATCGGCGACAGCGCGATGGTCGAGATCCGTGATGTCAGCCACGGCATGATCCGCACTGAAGTGGTCTGCGCCAAATGCGATGCGCACCTTGGGCATGTGTTCCCGGACGGTCCGCCGCCCACTGGCCTGCGTTATTGCATCAACTCGGTGTGCCTGGATCTCGTTCCCCGCGGGTAGTCCACTTCTGCGTAGGAGCTGCCGAAGGCTGCTCCTACCTCGATGGGGGCGTTTCAGGTATCGATCGATTTATTAAATTGCACGCAATTCAATTGCTCGCTATGTTTGGCCTTTCTTCTTCCTCTCGGAGTTCGTGCCATGAGCGACAGCCTGCTGAGCATCCCTTGCACCACCATCAAGGGTGAGCAAAAGACCCTGGCCGACTTCGCCGGCAAAGCGGTACTGGTGGTCAATACTGCGAGCAAATGCGGTTTCACCCCACAGTACAAAGGCCTCGAAGAGCTCTGGCAGACTTACAAGGATCAAGGCCTGGTGGTGCTCGGCTTTCCCTGCAACCAGTTCGGCAAGCAGGAGCCAGGCAACGAGGGGGCGATTTCCGAGTTCTGCGAATTGAATTACGGGGTGAGTTTCCCGCTGTTCAAGAAGATCGAAGTCAACGGTGCCGGCGCTCATCCTCTGTTCGTTCAGCTGAAAAAACGCGCACCGGGCGTGCTGGGTTCCCAAGGTATCAAGTGGAACTTCACCAAGTTCCTGATCGGCAAGGACGGCCAGCTGGTCAAGCGCTTTGCTCCGGCGACCAAGCCGCAGGACCTGAGCCGCGAGATCGAAGCCCTGCTCAAATGAACACGTTGTCAGTCGATTCCCTGAAGCTCGACAGTCAGCTCTGCTTCAAGCTGTACGCCGCTTCTCGGGCGGTAATCCGCGCTTACAAGCCGATGCTCGATCAGTTGGGCCTGACCTACCCGCAATACCTGGCGATGCTGGTGTTGTGGGAATGGCAGCAAGTGGCGCCAGAGCAACCGACGGTCAAGGCGCTGGGCGAACGCCTGGCGCTGGATTCCGGGACCCTGACGCCGCTGCTCAAGCGTCTTGAGCAGCTGCAGCTGGTACAGCGTCAGCGTTCGGCGCGCGATGAGCGTGAGGTGCATCTGAGCCTGTCGCTCACCGGCAAGGCCTTGCGTGATCAGGTCGGGCCGCTCAAGGCTCGTCTGTTGTGCGATAGCGGCGTGGATCTGGATCGCCTGAATGATCTGCGCGATGGCCTCGATCACCTGTTGGGGCAAATCAAAGCGCTGTCGTAGTGGGTATCCACAAGTCGAGCAGGGCCGCCAGTTCTTCCCGGCGGAAGGGTTTGGCCAGGTAGTCGCTCATGCCCGCCGCACGGCAGCGTTCGCGTTCTTCGGACATGGCGTTGGCGGTCAGGGCGACGATGGGCAGTTGAGGCCAGCGCCCGCTGCGACGGATTTGCCGACTGGCTTCATAGCCGTCCATCACCGGCATGTTGCAGTCCATCAACACCAGATCGAATTCGCTGTGCTCAAGCTGATCCAGTGCTTCGGCACCGTGGGCCGCGACGCTCACCTCGCAACCGAGTTTTCCGAGCATGCCCTTGGCCACCAACTGATTGACCGGGTTGTCCTCCACCAGCAGGATGCGCCCGCGTCGCTGGGGCGAAAGGACTTCGACCCGGGCGCCGTTGATCGCCTGGAGTTCCGGCTGCAAGATCCGTCGCAATGTCTGGTAAAGCGCGTTGCGCGCCAAAGGCCGCGCCTGCTGTTGCAAAGGCGCCAGAGCATTGGTTTGCTCACTGGGCAGGAAACTGCCGTAAGCGGTCACCAGCAGAATCGGCGCGGTGAAGGTAGGGCGCAGGACAAACAGGCATTCGGGACAGTCGGTGATCAGCACGTCCGGCTCCAGACCGATCAACCGGTCATCAATGGAACGCTGTTGATAGTCGAGCCCCCATTCGGGCAACAGACTCTTCAACAGTTCCGCCAGACCGCTGCTGGCGGCGGTAATCGCGATGATGTTGCCTTGCAGAAGTGCCGGGGCGATGGCCTGGGTGTGGCAGGGCAGCGGCAGGTCGGCGCAGAACTGGCTGCCGAAGCCTGGTTCCGAGCTGATCGTCAGACGCCCTTGCATGGCTTCGCAAAGGTTGTAGGTCAGCGCCAGGCCCAGGCCGGTACCGCCGAATTGCCGGGTAATGCCGGCACCGGCCTGGGTGAACGGCTGGAAGATTTTGACTTGCGCGTCCTGGGCGATACCGATGCCCGTGTCGCAGACTTCGATTCGCACGCCATCCTCGAACGTTGAAAGACGCACATCGACCCGCCCGAAGCGGGTGAACTTGAGGGCATTGGACAACAGGTTGCTGACGATCTGGCGGACCCGGGTCGGATCACCGAGCACCAGTGCAGGAAACTTCGGATCGATCAGGCACGCCAGTTCGACGCTGGGCGCGGCGTTCTGGGACAGCAGGTTGGCGGTGTCTTCGATCAGCGAGCCGAGGTCGAATGGAATGTGTTCGAGTTCGAGCTGGCCAGCATCGAACTTCGACAGGTCGAGAATATCGTTGAGCAGTTCCACCAGCACTTTGCCCGAGTCGTGGGCGATGGACAGCTGTTGCTGCTGTTCGGCATTGAGCGGGCCGTCCAGCGAGAGCGCGATCATCCCCAGCAGACCGTTGAGGGGCGTGCGGATTTCATGGCTCATGTTGGCCAGGAACACCGAGCGTGCTTCGGCCATGTCCAGGGCGGTCCTGCGGGCGACTTCCAGTTCATCGTTGGACTGGCTGAGTCGAGTGTTGATCGCCTTGAGTTCCGCAGTGCGAGCCGAGACGATGTTTTCCAGTTGCGAGAGGTAGTCGGTCAGGCGATTTTCAGCGTTGCGCCGTTGCTGGATTTCGGTGGCGATGTTTTCAAATTGCTGATTGGCGACCTTGACCAGGACCCCGATTTCATCGTTTTCATGCCCCGTCGGACACTCCAGCCACGTCGGTTCCGCGCTGCGCGGGTCACGGCCACTGAGCTCGCGGATGACCCGCACCAGCGGTTTGGTCAGCATTACGTAAAACAGCGCCAGCAAAATGCCCGTGAGGATCAGGCTGCGTGCGAAGCCATTGAGCAGGGTCACTTCAGCCCGGCGCAGGAAGCGGCTGCCGAAGGTGTAGGTATCGACTTCCAGGTGCAAGGTCCCGAGGGATTCGTCCGGCAAGTGGTCGAGGTACAGGCGGTCTTCGAACTGTCGGTTGGCGCCGAACAGGAAGTCGCTGAGCATCCTGTAATTGTTTTCCAGGCCCGGGCGTTTGACGCTGGCCAGCACGGTATTGTTGTTGTCGGTCAATTGCACGCTGATGATCGCCGGAGAGCGCAGTAGCCCCATGGTCAGCTCCTGGGCGAGTTCGGCGTCGATGTTGTAGGCGATGCGGGACGCGGGGTTATGGCTGATTTCCAGCAAAGACAGTATTTCGCGGTTGATGGAGGCGTCTTCGCTGGCATAATCGATGCCAATTTGCACCAGGCTGAGCAGCGTGCCCAGTATGAAACCGACCAGCACCGTAAGCCGGGCTTGCTTGTACGACAGCCGGTGGCTGAACTTGATATCCATGGGATGTTGAACCACTTCCGTTTCCCTTCGCTGCTCAAGCATAGTCGATCATCACTGGATACCGATGTTCTCGCGAAATACCTGTACGGGGTGCAGGCCGGGCATCGGCCCCTGCGTTTCGTCGCTGTACCGCCATCATTACTGTGAACGTGCCCGAGGAGAAGACGTGGATTCCCGATTGAATGCTTTTCTTGAACGCGCCGATGCCGTTCTGGCCCGTATCGAACCGCTGCTGCCCGCGCCGCGGCAGGCCATCGACTGGACGCACTGCCTGGCCGCGCGCTGGCAACGCGAGGGGCGCAACGGTTTTCTGTTGCCGTTGCAAGTCAGCCTCGATATGCGCCTGTCCGACCTGATTGGCGTTGACCGGCAACTTGAGCAACTGGGCCGAAACACTCAACAGTTTCTCGATGGCATGCCCGCCAACCACGCTTTGCTCTGGGGCGCGCGAGGCACCGGTAAATCGTCGCTGGTGCGCGCCTTGCTGTCGGAACACGCCAAGAGCGGCCTGCGGCTGATCGAGATCGAGCGCGATCACCTGGCGGACTTGCCGCGCGTGGTCGAGCAGATCGCCAGGCTGCCCCAGCGTTTCGTGCTGTTCTGTGATGATCTGTCGTTCGAGTCGGGCGAGGGCGATTATCGCGTGCTCAAAAGCGTACTCGATGGCTCCCTCGAGCAGGCACCGGACAACGTTCTGCTGTACGCCACTTCCAACCGCCGCCATCTGGTGCCGGAAAAGGAAAGCGATAACGAAAACTGGAAAAGGGTCGATGGCGAGCTCCATCCCAATGAGGCGGTGGAGGACAAGATTGCACTGTCGGACCGTTTTGGTCTGTGGCTGTCGTTCTATCCGTTTACTCAGGAGCATTTCCTCAACGTTGTCGAGCACTGGATCGGCCAACTGGCCGACAAGGCCGGCCTTGAGTGGCAGCGTGACGAAGCGCTGGACATCCTCGCGGTGCGCTGGGCCACGGGCCGGGGTAATCGCAACGGACGTTGCGCGTATCAATTTGCCCGCTATTGGGTCGGGCTAAAGTTGTTGGAGCATAAGGCATGATCGATTTGCAAAAGAGCGGCCAGGGCCTTGAGGGCTATGGCATGCTGTGTGCGCAGCTGGAATCGTTGCTGGCGGACGAGCGTGATTTTATCGCCAACGCCGCGCAATTTTCGGCGTTTCTGTTCAACCAGCTCGATGACCTGAACTGGGCTGGTTTCTACCTTAATCGCAACGAAGAACTGGTGCTTGGCCCGTTTCAGGGGCAGATCGCCTGCGTACGGATTCCGTTCGGTCGCGGCGTGTGCGGGGCGGCGGCGGCCACCTTGCAGACTCAACGGGTCGAAGACGTACACGCATTTCCCGGGCACATCGCCTGCGACAGCGCCTCGAACAGCGAGCTGGTGGTGCCGCTGGTCAAGGGCGGTCGACTGATCGGCGTGCTGGACCTCGATAGCCCGAAACTCGCGCGTTTTACCGCTGACGATCAGGCCGGGATCGAGCAGCTGGCGGCGATTTTCCTGCGCCTGACCGATTGCTGATCAGGCCGTCAAGCCGGCCTTGATCAGCAGGCTTGACGGGTCGACGGCATCGATCTGTCGTGGATCGAGGAAGCGACTGGCGTACTGCAAGTAAACTTCGTCGTTGATGAACAGCCCGAACAACTCGGGGTCGATGTGAGCGTCGCGGCACATGGTGGCCATGATGCTCAGCGCTTCGCTCAAGGACTTGGCCTTTTTGTAGGGGCGATCGGCGGCGGTCAACGCTTCGAAAATATCGGCAATCGCCATCATCCGCGCTGGCAGGCTCATGTCTTCGCGCTTCAACCGTTTCGGATAACCGGAACCGTCCATTTTTTCGTGGTGGCCACCGGCGATCTCCGAAACGTTGTTGAGGTGGCCGGGGAAGGGCAGGTGGCTGAGCATCAGGATCGTCTGCACCATGTGGTGATTGATGACGTAACGCTCCTCGCGGGTCAGGGTGCCTCGGGTGATGCTCAGGTTATAGAGTTCGCCCCGGTTGTACTTGTAGCGCGGCACGTCGAGCTTGAACCCCCAAGGGTTGTCGGCCGGGATCAGTTCGCTGTCGGCGCGCTCAAGCAGATGCTCGGGTTTATCCGCCAACAGCGGCTCGCTGACCGGCAGGGGCGCCGCCGGGGTCCGGGCCTGGCGCCGGTTCTCTTCCCACGAAACACCAAGCCGATCATCCAGGGTTCGGGTCCAGGTGCGTTGGGCGATGGTGTTCAGCCGTTGCAGATCGGCCTCGGCCATGGCCTCGCTGCCCTGGTTGCAGCGGGCTACGAACGCGAAATCATCGTCCAGCGCCGCCAGGTTCGCATTGCGCAATTGCCCCAGATGCGGCTCGTCCCCCCCCAGGGCGATGGCCTGCCAATAGTTGATCCAGGCGTCACGCTTGAGGACTTCGAAGCGGGTGCGAATTTCATGGATGCGGTCGTTCAGGGTCTCAAGCTTCGTGGCTTTGTCGACCACGTATTCAGGGGTAGTGACTTTGCCGCAGTCGTGAAGCCAGGCGGCGATATGCAGGGCTTCCCACTCATCTTCGGTGGGCTGATAGCTACTGAAAGCCGGGTCCTGACTGGCCGCGGCAGCCTGCGCCAACATCAGCGTCAGTGCCGGCACCCGCTGGCAGTGCCCGCCGGTATAGGGACTCTTGGCATCGATTGCGCCGGCCAGCAATTGAATGAAGGAGTCCAGCAGTTGTTTCTGTCTGGCTTGCAGACGCTGACTTTCGATGCTCACGGCGGCTGCGCCGGAAACCGCCTGGAGAAACGCGATGCGATCGGGGCGAAGTTTATCCAGGTCATCCTGCGTGCCGCTGTCGGTCAGCAGCAGGACCAGCAGGCCCACGGTTTCGTTATGACGATTGTGCAGTCGAATACCGATCAGATGAACCCGTGGGCACTCCAGCGCGAGCAAAACCTTCTGCAAATCCCCCGCCTGTTCGAAACCCAGAGTGGTGACAACATTGTCGGCGGTTGACAGCGTCTGCATCCATTGAGGGCTCTGCGGCTCCTGAGGACTGTGTCCTTGAAGGTCGAATGACGGCAATGCCTGTGAGCTACCGTTGATAACCAGAGCATGAGGCTCCACACGATCGTCATCATTTTCACGCAGGTAGAGCAGACCGGCCTGGGCCTGGGCGATCTGCACGGTTTCAAACAACACCCGTTGCAGCAAGGGGGCGAAACGGGTCTCGGCGCTCAGGCTGTCGGTGATCCGGAAAAAGCTCGCCAGGGTGTCTTTCATGCGCGCCATCGACACGCTCAGTTGGTCGACTTCAAGCACCGGCGAGCGACGGGTGGCCGGAAAATTGAAATCGAAACTGCGAATCGCATCGGCTTCCTGCACCAGGGCATGCAAGGGTTTGACAAGGATTCTCGAGGTCAGCCAACCCATGGGCAGGCACAACAGCAGTGTCGCCAGGGTAATCAGCGCGCCTTGCCAACGCATGCGGTAGGCGTCGACGAGCAATTCGTCCTCCGGCACCAGTAGCGCCAGCTGCAGTCCCTGCGGGCCACCCTCCTGCATGCTGCTGCGCGCCACGATCCATTGACGACTCACGGCGTTCAGGCGATTGACCTCGGGGGGGCTGCTGAGCAGGGCCGCGAGGCTGGGGCTCAGGTCAGCGGCTTTGATCAGCCGGGCAGTCTGGTCGTCGACGATCAGTTTGCTGCTGTCGGGGTAGGCAATGGCATCTCCCTCGGCGTCGAACAGAACAATTTCGGTACTGGGGGTCACCACATGTTTGGCCAAGGTCGCCGACAGTTCAGCCAGCGTAAGGTCGGCCCCCATCACTGCATGCTCGCCACTGCGCCGGGCCAGAGTGGTGCCGACGTTGTGGGTGGAGAAAAAAAGATAGGGTTCGGTGGTGATCTGATCACGCTCGCCGCGGGCGCTGGAGAACCAGGCGCGGCTACGGGGATCGTAGGTTTCGTCGGGGTTGTCCTGGCGGCTGATGAGGGCCAGGTTCTGATCGAAAAACAATGATTGGGAGTGGGCCTGACCGCTGCTTGGGTGCTCGATGCTCCATACCTGATACGCCGCGGTGTCCGGTGCCTTGACTTGCGTTTTCAGGGCGTCGGTGCGCAGGGGACGCACCATGAAAAAGTCACCATTGCCGTAGCCCAGGTACAGCGAGGCCAGATCGGGGTTGTCCTGGAGCGATTGGCTGAAGGGCTTGAGCAACACCAGGCGCTGCTCAAGGTCGGGCGCCTGGGTCGCCGGATTGTCCGCCAGCAAGCTCAGCAGATGACGAATTGGCTCATAGGTGCGATGCAGGTCCAGACGGACATCCTGCTCGATGCGGTTGAAGAGCTTTTCGCTGCTGGAAAGAATGATCTGGGTGGTTTGCCGATAATTGAAAATGCCCAACACCACCCCGGTCAGCAACAACAGGAAGGTGAACATCACACTGATATGGATGTGCAGGGGAAACCGGCGTTGATCCGGGCGCAGTGGGTTGGGCATTGCAGCTTTCTCCATGATGATGAACACACTGCTCAGCCTTCAAGCATAGTTAACGCTCTGTCATTGTGCTTTTGTCGTGGTGCCCCATCTGTTGGTGCAATGCTTGCTCCAGTTCGAGCATGGCACGCACCATGGACTTGCTGCAATCGGCCACTTCGTCGTAGTGGAGCCTGTTATTGCAAGCCTTTTCGAGTGCCTCGCAGCTGTCGATCAGTCGGGAGGCCTGGACGATTCTGGCTGCACCTTTGATTTTGTGGGCGATGTCCAGGAGTGACTGCCGGTCCTTTGATTGGGACAACGCCAGCAGAGTTTGCCGGTCCAGGCGGTTGCTGCTCAGCAGCTCGGTCAACAATCGTCGGTTCAGTGTCGGGTTGCCTCCGGTCAACAGGTGCAGCCCTTCCAGACTGAAGGCCGGGTTGCGGACCGTCGGCGCAATGCCTTCGATCCATTGGTTCAAGGTTGTCAGGCTGAGGGGTTTGAACAGGCAATCGTCCATCCCGGCTTGTTTGCAGCGTTGTTTTTCCTCTGGCTGCGCGTTGGCGGTAAAACCCAGAACGGTACAGGGAGGGCGCTGCATGTGCTGTTCGTGTTGGCGAATGGCACGGGCCATGTCATATCCATTCATGATCGGCATGTTGCAATCGGCAATCACCAGGTCGAATGGCTGAGCCTTCCATGCCTCGAGCCCCGCCTGACCATCCGCTGCGACGTTGAACCGATGCCCCAGAAATTCCAGTTGCTGGCACATGAGCAAGCGATTGGCCGGGTGATCATCGACCACCAGAACGTTCAAGGGGGCAGTGCTGGGGTGAATGTGCGGCTCGGCAATTTCCGGCATCCGTTCAGGTGGCAGGGTTGCCAGATTCAGCGAAACCCGGACCTGCGTGCCGACTCCCGGCTGGCTGCTCAATTGCAGGCTACCGCCCATCATTTCGCACAGATTACGGCTGATCACCAGGCCCAACCCCGTACCGCCTCTGGGTAACTGTCCGGCGTTTTCGGCCTGAGCGAAAGGCTCGAACAGCCGTTGTTGATCCTGCTCGCCGATCCCCGCGCCACTGTCCTCAACCTGCAACTGCAACAGAACCCGGTCGGGCTCGTCGGTCGGTTGCAGCTCGACGCTGATCCTGACCTGACCCTGTTGCGTAAACTTGATGGCATTGCTGACCAGGTTGGACAGCACCTGCTTGAAGCGCATCGGGTCCAACAGGACATCGGTCGCCGGTTTGGCTGGGTTGAATTCCAGTCGCAGTTCGAGATTTTTCTGCCGGGCCAGTCCGTCGAAGATCCGCACCACCGAGGCTACGCTTTCAGCCAGATTGACGCGTTCCGGGCTCAGGCTCAGACGCCCGGATTCGATACGCGCAATGTCGAGAATGTCCCCGATCAGCTCCAGCAGATCTTTCGCCGAGTTGTACGCGACCTCGATGGCCGGTCGATCCGCATGGCTATGATCAATCCGTTTGAGTGTCAGTTCGAGCATGCCGATGATTGCATTCATCGGCGTGCGGATCTCATGACTCATGGTCGCCAGAAAGGTACTCTTGGCTCGGTTGGCTTCATCGGCACGCTCTTTCGCCGCCTGCCGCTGTTTTATCTGGCGTCTCATACAGGCGTTCCAGGCAACGGATATCAGCAATAACACGCCGGCACCGGTAACGATCTGATAGAACACTCGGTGATAGTTGCGCCAGGTACTTTGCGAGGCCGCCGAATAACCACGCCAGCGGTTGTTGATGATGCCCAGCTCTTCCGGTGCGATGCTCAGCAGTGCCTTGTCGAGGATGGCATTCAGTTCTTTGGCGTCGCGCCCGGTAGCCAGGGAAAACGCCGCCTGTTGGGTGCCGATGGTGGTGCTGATCTGAAGTGCCTGCTCGAAGATTCGCGATGAGATGAAGTAGTTGGCGATCACCAGTGAGTTCACCGCACCTTCTGCCTGTCCTTCGACGAGCAACTCCACGGCACTGAACGTGTCCGGGGTTTCAATCAGGTGGATTCGCGGAAACTCGCTGCGCAGGTAATCCACCAGTGGATTGCCCTGGGCAATGGCCAGACGTTTGTCTTGTAGTTGCGTGAGGTTTGTCGGGCTGTCGGCCGCTTTGCGTGTCAGCAGGACAAAGGAGTTTTCCAGATAAGGGCGGCTGAAGTTCAACATCGTTTCACGCTGTGCGCTGGGGAGCAGGGCGGCGATCAGGTCGGCCTGATGGTTGCCGATCTGCTCGATCATCTCGTCATCGCTTCGGCTGCGCTGGATCTCGAAGCGTAAACCGGTACGCAACCTGATCAGCTCGAGCAGGTCGGCCGTGACACCCCGAAAGTTGCCGTCACTGTCGAAAAACGTCAGGGGCGCAAACGCTTCATTGACCACCACCCGCACGACCGGATGTTGCGCCAGCCAGCGTTCTTCGCGGTGGCTGAGTTGCAGTTTGTGATCGGTGAGAAGAATGTCGCTGCCGGCACTCCAGCGTTTGGCGATGTTTTCTCGCTCGCTGGTGGGGATGGCCTTGAGTACCGCGTTGATGATCCCGAGCAGATCCGGGTTGTCCTTTTGCACGGCAAAGCTGAAGCCATGGGCTTCGTGTTTACCGAAGTTGGCCATGCGGATGTTGTTCAGATACCCCTTGTTGATCATGTAATGGGTGGAAATGGTGTCACCGAGAAAAACGTCGGCCTGGTCGAAGGCAACCGCGTTGATTGCATTCTGGTAGGACGGGTAGGACGTGATGATTGCCTTCGGATACAGCGCCCTGACCTCATCCAGAGGCAGGTAGTGATACACCATGCTAAGCCGCAGGCCGGCAAGACCATCGGTCAGCGACCTGGTTTCTCCTTCTCGTGTCACCAGTACGGGTTGATCCGCCGCATAAGGTATGGACAGCGCAATGTCGGCATTGTCGGCCTCGAACCCATTGGCGGTGCCGAGCATGTCGACCTGGCCTTTTTCCAGCGCCTCGATCGCGGCCCCTCGGGACGCGAAGCGCTGAACTTTAATGGGCAACCCCGTAACGTTGCCGAGGATGCCTGCGTAATCGGCGGTGAAACCTTCGTAGTCTTGGCCACTGAGGGTCAGGTCGAAAGGAGGATAATCCGGGGCCGACGTACCCAGGATCAATTCACGTTTGTCTTTAACCCATTGTCGTTGTGAAATATCCAGTTGGACTTCCATGTGCCCGGCCGTTGAGCGACTGAGCAAGGTGTAGTTTTCGCTGGTCGTCTGCGCCGCGAGCACCGAGGTGCTCAGGCATAAACCCGCGACCGTGAGTTTTAGATAATCCTTCAAACGACTGGGCATCCTGTTTCTCACACTAACGCGTTACGTTTTGCCATGTCGATGAGTTCAACCAGGGATTTGGCTTTGAGTTTCTGCATGAGTCGTTTTTTATAGGTGCTGACAGTCTTGTTGCTGAGAAACATGCCCTTGGCAATTTCCTTGTTGGTACGACCTTGGGCAAAAAGTTGTAATACCATCAGCTCTCGATCGTTAACGGATTTGAATAGTTCCAGGTCAGCCCACCTTGCGTCGTCACTACGAACAGGGTTCAAGGCCTGGCTGGGGAAATAGTTGTAACCTGATAAGACCGCTTTGATCGCACTCACCAGTTCACTGAGTTCTTCCTGTTTGCATACATACCCCGACGCACCGGATTGCATGCAGCGAATACCGAAAAGTTTTGGGCATTGTGCGGTTAATATCAGTGTTTTTAATGGTGTACTCATTGCGTTGAAACGGGAGAGCACTTCCAGCCCATCCAGTTTGGGGATACTGATGTCGAGGATGATCAGGTCGGGCATGCATTCGCGCACCATCTGCATGGCATCGACGCCATTGTCAGTTTCGCCCACGACTTTGTAACCTTCATGTTCCAGCAGCATTCGAACGGCAAGGCGGATGACAGGGTGATCGTCGACAATAAAAACGGAGTTCATAATCAAATCCCATACGTGCACAAATAAAGCGCGCACCTTAGCTCAGTAGTTGAGGGGCCGCATGAGCTGACAGGCCTGTAGCAGCAATATAGGAAAAATCCTACATCCGAAGAAGAATGGGGCTACGTGTCAACTAGGTTTTGCATGAGGAAGGGTGAAAGTTTGCTAGAGGCAGTCAAGAGGCAGGAAGCGTTGGGCTATAAGTTTTAATCTGTATGCTGGTCATGGTTTTAGTGTGTGTGAGTTTTGGTGTTTTTATCATGAGGCCAAGGTCAACAAGTTTCTAAAGTCTGATTGTTTCAATGGCTTGATCAAGTAACCCAGCAAGGGCAATCCATGTTCGTTGGCCATGGTTTTAAGTTTGTCCAGCTCAACGGATGTCAGGCTGCTCAAAAGTATGGCCTGTCTGATCATTCCCCGGTGACTGGCGAACTCGATCAAGTCAAGGCCTGGAAGGTCGGGCAGGCATTGGTCGCACAGAAGAATATCGAACGGCTGCGCAGCCTTGAGCATTTGTTGCAAGGCGCCTTCGGCACTGTCAGTGGTGGTCAGTTGGGTGAAGCCGTAACTCTCGAGCAGGTATTGAGTCGCTCTCAGCTGAAATGGATGATCTTCCACCAGCAATATGTGCCAATCGTGTTTGAACGTAGGAGTTTTCATGCTTCATCTGTCGAGCAGTGGGTGTGCAATTGTTTCGCGAGACGGCCGAACAATCGATCAGTCAGCTCTGCACAAGGTGTAGGGCGATTCTGTCGATGTTGAAATACAGATGAATGTCGAGACATTCGATCAGCCGTTCAGACGTCGCTGACGCGGCTGATCGATGCACTGTTATCCGTGGCTTGAACGACCGGTCATTTCCAGCGCCATTTCACTGGCATAGCTGTCGGTCATGCCGGCGATGAAATCAATCATGCGTAAGAACGAGGTATGTAAAGGGCCATGGGGATCGGGCGCATTGTTGCCCAGCAGGTCGAGTATGCGGCGGTTCTTGAAGGATGGCGTACGACCGTTGTGCTGCTCAAGTGCTGCACCGCAAAAGGCGTTGAGCAGGATTTCCAGGGTGGTGTAGGCGCCGATTTCGTGGAGCGTCTTGCGTTTGTCCTGGAAGATTTTTTTGCGCGCCATGTCCTTGGCATTCAAGACGCAGCGTTTGGCGGGGCCATGCATGTGTTCCACAAGGTCGCCCGGCAGCGTGCCGGCCAGCAGCGCATCCTGTTGCTCGACGAAGGCTCGGGCCGCTGCGTTGGTCAGGTGTTCGATGGCTTTGCCTCGCAGGATCGCCAGTTTGCGCCGACGCGAATCCTTTGGACCGAGCTGGCGATAGGTTTCCGGGAGATCGTCACCCACCAGATCCAGCAGCAGGGACTCGACTTCGGCGTACTCCAGCAACTCCATCTCCAGGCCGTCTTCCAGATCGATCAGCGCGTAGCAGATGTCGTCGGCGGCCTCCATCAGATACACCAGCGGATGGCGCGCCCAGCGCTGTTCCTCCAGTTGGGGCAGGCCGAGTTTTTGAGCGATCTGTTCCAGCAGCGGCAATTCGCTCTGATAACAGCCGAACTTGTGCTTCTTGTACCCCAGTGAGTCGGCGTGCCGAGCAGTCCACGGGTATTTCAGGTAGGTGCCCAGGGTGGCGTAGGTCAGCCGGGTACCCCCTTCGAACTGATGGTATTCAAGCTGGGTGAGCACCCGGAAACCTTGGGCATTACCTTCGAAATTCAGGAAGTCATTGCGTTCGGCTTCGCTCATTGCGTCTAGCCAGCCACGGCCTGCGGCCTGCTGGAACCAATGGCGGATAGCGTCTTCGCCGGAGTGGCCGAAGGGTGGATTGCCGATGTCGTGGGCCAGGCAAGCCGATTGCACCACCATCCCCAGGTCGCTCGGCTCGCACCAGTCGGGCAGGGCGCCGCGGATGGTTTCACCGACGCGCATACCCAGCGAACGACCGACGCAGCTGACTTCCAGCGAGTGGGTCAGGCGCGTGTGGATGTGATCGTTGCTGGAGACCGGATGGACCTGGGTCTTGCGCCCGAGACGGCGAAACGCGCCCGAGAAAATGATCCGGTCGTGGTCTTTATGGAAAGGACTGCGGCCGAGCTCTTGCGGGCTGTGCACAGGTTTTCCGAGGCGTTCGCGGGTAAGCAGGGTGTGCCAATCCAAGGCTGGTTTCTCCGTCAGGTGACTGATCTTCTAGCTTCCCGGTTCGCGCCAGTACCTGCAAGGAGAACCAGGGGGGCGTTCTCAATTAGTTTCCACACCGAGGCAACGCCCCCCTAGAGCCCTGCGGCGTCGATATCGATGAGCAGCAGCCGTTCGCCGTTATCGAAAAACTGCCCAGCAGTGAGGCAGTACTGATTGCTGGTGGCGTCGCGGTAGGTGTTGGAAAGCGTCAGGCGACGCTCATCCCAACCCTCGGCCAGCAAGTGATAAAAATACGGGCGCCACGACCAGTTATGGCCCAGGTAGCGGCTATCGGCTTCCCAGCCGTTGTTGCGCCATTCCAGGTTGGGGGTCAACTGCGTGCCGTGGCGGTCGCATTGATAAAATCGCAACAGCCAGGGAAACGCCTCCAGTTGCGGCAAGGCACTGAGGGGCGCGCTGGCCTGAGCCCAGGCTTGCAGGATGGCCATCAGTTCACTGAGTTGCTGGCGCATGATCATCAGGCGAGCGCGCTCAGCCAGTTTTTGCTGAACATAACGTTGGCGCAGTTGCGCGAAGCGCTCGACAAAGGCGTCTGTGGCGAAGAAGTCCGCTTGCGCCCGGGCGAACAGAAAACCCTGTACGTAGCGTGAACCACACTCCAGGGCAAAATTCAGTTGAGCTTCGGTTTCCACGCCTTCGGCGATGATCCAGCAACCGGTTTTTTCCGCCATTTGCGCCAGCGCCTTCACCACCTCGCTGCTGGGACCGCCCAACGCGGCGGCCTGGAACAGCCGCATGTCGAGCTTGAGGATGTCCGGTTGCAGAGCCAGTACGCGATCGAGCTGAGAGTAACCTGCGCCGAAATCATCGATGGCGATCCGCGCCCCGGCTTGGCGATAGCGGGCCACGACTTCGGCCAGCCGCTGGCTGTCGCCGCCCAGTTCGGTGATCTCGAAGACGATTCGCTGCACGTCGACGCCATGCCTGCTCAGTTGCTTGAGGCTCGGCAGTGCCTGGTCCCGGCGCAAGCGGCTGATCCAGCGCGGGGAGATGTTCAGGCTCAGAAACCAGTCCGAGGGCGCTTCATGCAGACGGCTCAGGGCGTTATCGCGTATCTGGCGATCGAGACGACGCAGGGCGATGGCGGGAGTTCGCGGGTCAGCGAACAGCGGCCCCACCGAGGTCAGTTGACCGTCGGCCTGACGCAGTCGACCCAACGCTTCGACGCCAGCGATTCGGCCTGTGGCGGTATCGATGAACGGCTGAAAGCAGGCGAGCGGTTGCCCGTCGATCACGAGGCCTCCTTAGTAAGGTCTTATTCTGGATAAACCTGGTCACCCGGTAGGCACGCAGGATCAACCTCTCGATAAAGAGGTTAATCCCGGTGGTATTGCAAGAATGCAGCCAGACAGGGCTGATTTAGTCTTTGCGCGAAGAACTCTGCATGATCAGCTTGATCAGAGGCCCCAGCGTGGCGCCCAGGCGAACCAGCCGAGTCAGGCTGCCGATACCGCCGCCCTTGGCACCCTTGCCGGTCAGAAAGCCCAACCCGATTACGGCCGCGATGCCCCAGAGCGGAGCGTGTTTGATGCCGAAGCCGTCTTGCAGGTTCTGCGTCATGTCACGCACCCGTTGCAGGGGCTGCAGCAGTTGTTGGGATTCGTGGCGAATTTCCTGGCGATGCATTTCCATGCGCAGGCGGATCAGCGCCTTGCGCATTTCCGTGCGTGAACTGTTGCGGGGGAGTTCTGGCAGGCTCATGGCAACAGGCGCTCCCGATCATTGGCCAACTCTTCCAGGGTGCCATGGAAGGGCGAGGACTCATCGAAAATCGCTGCTCTCAAACGCATCGCACAGAACAACGCTGCGAGGGTATAGAACACACAGAGCCCGATAATTGCTGCCAGGCGATAGGTGTCCCAAAACAGGATCAACACCAGCGTTGACAAGCCCACCAGCAACAACAAGGTAAAGACCAGCGTCAGGCCTGCAAACAGCAACAGGCTTACGGTGCGTGCTTTCTGCTCCTGCAGTTCGATGCCGAACAGTTCGACATGGCTGTGCAGCAATCCAAGAAACGCGGCACCCAGACGCCGCGATGAAGAGCGGGTGCCCGTCGCGGACGAGCCGGATTCATCGATCGCCATATCAGCGCCGAGTGGCCAGCAGACCAATCAGGAAACCCACGCCGGCCGCGATTCCGACCGATTGCCATGGGTTGGCCTGGACATAATCTTCCGTGGCGGTGACAGCCGCTTTGCCGCGCTCGCGCAGGGAGTCTTCGGTCAGCTTCAGGGTTTCCCTGGCACGCAACAGGCTGTCGCGGATCTGCTCACGCAGCTCATCGGCCTGATCACCGGCCAGTGAGGCGGTGTGTTCCAGCAACCGCTCGGTGTCGTTGACCAGTGTCTGAAAATCTTCCATCAGAATTTCTTGAGCAGTCTTTGCCTTGATGCGTGCCATTGGTGATCTCCGTAAGTGGCTTCTGAAGCGTTCGAGTATGAGCCTTGCGCGAAGGTTCAGTACAAATGACTGGTACATCTTTTGCTACGTCGTGGTGCGTCAGCCGGCGCCGTTGCGCTGTTGCCGGGCATGATTTCAGGAAAACCCTAACTCAAACAATCAAAACTCGCGCAGAGGCGGCGGTCTTGTGCGCCAAAGCGGTTCATTCGGATCAGCACTGCGATCTGGTTGAGCTGCAACTTGGTGCGTCGGCCATTTGTGCGAACTGCTTTGGTGCTTTTTTCAGCCTTCAGGTCTGCCAATCCATGGAAAATCTGCAAAGTGCTGTGGACAGTCTGGTCCATAGCTCCAACACGTTGTTCGTCCTTATCGGCGCGGTCATGGTTCTGGCCATGCACGCCGGTTTCGCTTTTCTCGAGGTCGGTACGGTTCGACAAAAGAACCAGGTCAACGCCTTGTCGAAGATCCTCAGCGACTTCGCCATTTCGACCCTGGCCTACTTCTTTATAGGCTATTGGATTTCCTACGGGGTCAGTTTCATGCAACCGGCGGCGGTGATCACTGCCGACCATGGCTATGGGCTGGTGAAGTTCTTCTTTCTGCTGACTTTTGCGGCGGCGATACCGGCGATCATTTCCGGAGGCATCGCCGAGCGCGCCCGGTTTGTCCCGCAGTTGTGTGCGACGGCGCTGATCGTGGCGTTCATCTATCCCTTCTTCGAAGGCGTGGTCTGGAACGGCAACTTCGGTCTGCAAGCCTGGTTGCTGGAGCGCTTCGGCGCCAGTTTCCATGACTTCGCCGGCTCCGTGGTGGTTCACGCCATGGGTGGCTGGCTGGCACTCGCGGCGGTGCTGTTGCTCGGGCCGAGGCAAGGTCGTTATCGCGACGGACGACTGGTGGCATTCGCACCGTCGAGCATTCCCTTTCTGGCGTTGGGGTCGTGGATCCTGATCGTCGGCTGGTTCGGCTTCAACGTAATGAGCGCCCAGACCCTGCAAGGGGTCAGCGGGCTGGTGGCGGTGAATTCGTTGATGGCCATGGTCGGCGGCACGGTGGCGGCTCTCATCGTCGGGCGTAATGACCCGGGCTTCCTGCATAACGGCCCGTTGGCCGGGTTGGTGGCGATCTGCGCCGGCTCCGATCTGATGCACCCGGTGGGCGCGTTGGTGACCGGTGCCATCGCCGGGGCACTGTTTGTCTGGTGTTTTACCGCGGCTCAAGGCAAATGGCATATCGACGATGTGCTGGGTGTCTGGCCTTTGCATGGTCTGTGTGGCGTCTGGGGCGGGATCGCTTGCGGCATTTTCGGTCAAACCGCTTTGGGTGGTTTGGGGGGCGTGAGCCTGACCAGCCAGTTGATCGGCACCTCTTTGGGGGTAGTCGTGGCGCTGGCCGGCGGCTTCGCGGTATACGGCGCGATCAAGGCGCTCCATGGTCTGCGCCTGAGCCAGGAAGAGGAGTACTACGGCGCGGACTTGTCGGTGCACAAGATCGGTGCCGTGAGTCAGGATTGAGTCACCGTTCTTCATCGTCGGCGCCGGGGTAAAAACCGTGCAGCAGGCGATAGCGGTCATGCCGTACCTGATCGACCCGGTCTTGCACCTGCTGGCCGGGTATGCCCAGCATGATCAGCGCATGGGAGGCGAGCATCAGGCTCGACTCCAGCAACTCGGGCACGACTTCGCTGGCGCCGGCCGCCTTCAACTCGGCCAACTGACTGTCGTCCCGGGTGCGCACCAGGATCGGCACGGTCGGGTTGAACCGGCGTGCTTCCTTGAGTATCAGCAGGGCAATGTCCGTCTTGTCCACGGCGACCACCAGCAATCTGGCGCGCTCCAACCCTATTGCGATCAGCAATTCGCCGCGGCGTGAGTCGCCGTAATGAACACCGCTTTCATTGACGGCAGCTTCCTGAACCCGCACCGGGTCGGTGTCCAGCGCAATGTAAGGTTGATGGACATGACGCAGGAAGCGCCCGATGGACTGACCTACGCGACCGTAACCACAGATCACTACGTGATTGTGCAAGCCGGCGTTGAGCGCGCTGACTTCTTCGAGTTCGGCTTCTTCGTTGGGCTTGCGGTGCAGGCGGGCGGCGACGTAGGGAGCGGCGCGCAGGAGTAAAGGCGTTATCAGCATCGAGCAGAAAGTGGCGGCCAGTAGCAGGCCGCCGAGGTCGGCGGGCATCAGTTTGTTCTGCTGCATCTGCGCCATCAGGGCAAAGCAGAATTCGCCGCCCTGAGCCAATGCCAGGCCGCTGCGCCAGGCGGTTTCGAGATCGCTGCCGCGCCATTTGACCAGCAGCGCGACCAGGGTGCCTTTGATCAGCAGCAACCCCAGCGTCAGACCGAGAATCAGCAGGCCGTGGCTGGCAAACAACTGCAAGTCGATCAGCATGCCGATACTGACGAAGAATACCCCGAGCAGGATGTCGCGGAACGGACGGATGTCCGCCTCGATCTGATGCCGATAGTGGCTTTCCCCCAGCAGCATGCCGGCGAGAAAGGCGCCCAGGGCAGGGGAGAGGCCGAGCAGGTGAGTCAGCCAGGCTGTCAGCAGAACGATCACCAGCGCCAACAGCACGAACAATTCCGCGGACCGGGCCGCGGCGACTTCATGGAACAGCCGTGGCAGGCACCAGCGACTGACCAGCAGCAGACCGGCGAATAGCACTATCGTCTTGCCCAGCGTCAATGGCAGAGCCCAATACCAGGCCTGGTCGCTGCTGCCGGCGAACACCGGAACCAGGGTCAACAGCAGCACCGCGACCACGTCCTGGAACAACAGCACGGCAATGGCATTCTGGCCGTGACGGCTGAAAATCTCGCCCAGGCTGCTCAACTCCTTGCTGACAATGGCGGTAGACGACAGCGCCAGACCGGCGCCGAGTAACAGGGCCGGCGTGGTGGGCATGCCGAACAGCATCAGCAAAGCCCCCAGCACGATCCCGGAACCCAGCACTTGCAGGCTGCCCAGGCCAAATACCACCTGGCGCAGTGCGAGCATTTTCGACAGGGAAAACTCAAGCCCCAGGGAGAACAGCAAGAACACCACGCCCAATTCGGCCAGGTCGGGCAACTCTTCGCTTTCATTTACCCAGTTGAAGGCTGTCGGCCCGATCATCAGTCCCACGCACAGATAGCCCAACACCGGTGGCAATCGCAGGCGCTGGAACAGTGCAATCACTACCAGGGAGGAGGCGAGGATGATCAACAGGTTGGCAAACACAAAAAACTCCGGTGAGGGTTCTGGCCACTCAAGCGTAGAGGCAAAAAAGACGCGAGCATCGTGTAAATGACAGTCGAGGTGAATGATGTGCGTCAGGAGTTTGCCAAAATCTCTTGAAATCAGCCATTGCTCAGACACTTGGGCCATCGACTCGACGGCTTTTGATCGCGGGCCTAGAATGAGCGCTTACTTCGTTTGGTCTTGTCGTCATGCTTCCTGAATGTCGTCTGTTCGGCACCCTTGGTTGCCATCTTTGTGAAGTCGCCGAAGCACTTCTGATGCCCTTTGTCGAAAACGGTTTGCTGGTGGAGCTGGTGGATATCGCTGGCGACGAAACGTGGTTCGAAGCTTACAGTCTGCGTATTCCGGTGTTACGGCGGGTCGATACCGGCGCTGAGTTGGGCTGGCCGTTCGATGCCGACCAGGTGGTGGCGTTCCTGCGCTAACCCTGACGCTGCTGGCGATGCCCCACCCGTCGCGGTCTTGTTTCATCCATTGGCGAAAGGTTGGTTATTCGGTTACTGTATGTTCATACAGTAGCTCGGATTGCCTGCCATGCTTTTCTCTGTTTCGGGTTTGGCAGCCGATCCCGGAAGTCAGAGGGATGAACCTTGGTCAATGTCGAACAATTGAAGAACAGCGTGAACCGGATGTCGGCGGACGTGGTACGCGAGGCTGTCCTCGAATTACGTCTGGATGGTCTGGTCACGGAAGGAAAAACGCCCTTCAACAAACTGCATTTCAATACCTGTTTCGCCGAAATCGAAGCCTTGTTCCAGCGTGCGGGTTATCACCGACAACTGGATGTCGTGGGCTATCAGGGGTTGCTGTATGCGCTTTATGATCCGGGGCGCTGGGAAGCGGTCGATGTGCTGCGCTGGCTCAAGGAGTTCACCGAAGCGGCTGCCCGGACGCAGTCGATACCGGCCTGAAGATTCTCTTCTAGGTTCGTTCCGGCCACTGTTGGATAATGCCGCCCTGCATTGAGGGTTAGAGCTTTTCGTATGTCCACTTCATCTTTTTCGGCTGCGCACAACCAGGCCAGTACGCTCTATCTGCCACCCGGTCCGTGGCAGACCGTATTCGATTGCCTGTGCGAACATTTCAGCGCCATCGGTCGTGAACAATGGCTGGACAGAATCGCTCGCGGCCGCGTCCTCGATGGGCAAGGTTTGCCGATCGGTCTGGACCTGGCTTACAAGGAAGGTCTGCGGATTCATTATTTCCGTGAGGTACCGGACGAAAAACCGATCCCGGTGGTGGAGTCGATTCTCTACGCCGATGAGCATCTGGTGGTGGCGGACAAGCCGCACTTTCTGCCGGTGACTCCGGCAGGGGAATACGTGGAGCAGACATTGCTGCGACGACTGATCCGTCGTCTGGATAACCCGCATCTGGTGCCTTTGCATCGCATTGACCGGCATACGGCGGGGCTGGTGCTGTTTTCAGCCAACCCCCAGAGTCGTTCGGCGTATCAGTCATTGTTCCCTACACGGCAGATTGAAAAACGCTACGAAGCAATTGCCCGGGCGTTGCCTGAACTTTCCTTTCCATTGGTCCATAAAAGTCGACTCATCGATGGCGAGCCGTTCTTTCGCATGCAGGAAGGTCCGGGAGCGAGCAATACCGAGACTGCCGTCGAGGTCAGGGAAAAAAACGGTGAGCTCTGGCGTTATGCGCTTTACCCGGTGACGGGCAAGAAACATCAGTTGCGAGTGCACATGGCTGCCCTGGGTGCCGGCATCTGCAATGACCCGTTCTATCCGCAAGTGCTCAAGGATGTAGCAGACGACTATGCCAACCCCTTGAAGCTGCTGGCTCAGGGATTGCGATTTGTCGATCCGGTCACTGGGCAGGAAAGAGAATTCGAGAGCACCATCACCTTGCAGTGGTGATCACAGGAGCTGGCGATCCTGCTTTTCTTCAGCCACGAAAAAGCCCGCTTTTATAAGCGGGCTTTTCTGTATCCGGTATCCGGTTGTCGTCGCAAAGATTACAACTCTTTAACGGTACGAACCTGATCCTTATTGACGCGGGTGTGTTTGCCATCCAGCTGTTCGAACTCGTAAAAGCCCGACTCTTTATCGTACTTCGGCGCGTCGACGGCCTGGATTTCTCGACCGTCATTCAAGGTGATCACTGCAGGCGATGCGCAACCGGCGAGGGTTGCAAGGCCCAGTGCAAGCATGAAAGTGGCGAGGGTCCGTTGGGTCATGGGTGTGTCTCCGAATGGAAATTCTTTTGGTTACCGAGCTTGAGACGTATACAACGCGCGCAAGTTCCTTCGAGTGTCAGTCTGACACAGTGCGGTGTGTGCTTAACAGTTCCGGCGTGTTGAGGTTGGCCAGGCGTGGGTCATTGTCGGGGCACAGCAGGGCTGTGGCGCCCAATTTGCGCATAAGGCGGCCCGGGCTGCGCTCGCCTTCGCTCCAGGCGGTCTCGAAAGCCGCTGAAAGAGCGACGGGAATTATGCACAGCAAGGGTTCCCAGTGTTCGCCATGGCGCAGCATCAGTGGTTTGTCCGGATGCTGCGCGGCGGTTTCACGCATGCTCTGGAGCAGTGCGGCATCGATGCGTGGCACATCGCAGGGCAGTACCAGCAGGTGAGTGTGGCGGGCAGCCTTCAGACCTGCGCGAATACCCGCCAATGGCCCGGGAAAATCGCCTTCGTCGTCATGGACCAACTGATCCGCATAAAGCGCATATTTCTCCAGGTTTCTGTTGCAGGAGATGATCAGGTCATCACTCAGCGAGCGCGTCTTGAGGTGCAAATGTGCAATCAGCGGCTCGCCGTGCCATTCCAGCAAACCCTTGTCCTGACCGCCCATGCGTTGGCCTCGCCCGCCGGCCAGGAGCAGAATGGAACAAGGCGGTAGAGGTGTATTCGAGGTCATCGCACTTCTCCATGGGGGCGGCGAAAAAATGAGGTGCTGTGATATAACACCGGGCTGTTTCTCCTACAACTGGACGAGCCTATGAAAGCCAAGGCTGATGTACCTTTCGCACCGCTCAACATTGCGGTGCTGACGGTCAGCGATACCCGTACCCTGGAAACCGATACCTCAGGCCAGGTCTTCGTCGACCGCTTGAGCGCTGCCGGTCATTACCTGGCGGCCCGGGTACTGCTCAAAGATGACCTCTACAAAATTCGCGCGCAAGTCGCCAACTGGATTGCCGATGAGGTCGTGCAAGTGGTGTTGATCACCGGTGGTACCGGGTTCACCGGTCGCGACAGCACGCCCGAAGCCGTGAGTTGCCTGCTGGATAAGCAGGTCGATGGTTTTGGTGAGTTGTTTCGGCAGATATCGGTGGCGGATATCGGCACCTCGACGGTTCAGTCCCGGGCTTTGGCTGGTCTGGCCAATGGCACGCTGGTTTGCTGCTTGCCGGGCTCGACCAATGCTGTGCGTACCGGCTGGGATGGCATTCTCGCCGAGCAACTGGATTCCCGGCACCGTCCGTGCAATTTCGTGGCCCATCTGAAACAGGCGGCACCCTGTGAATCCCGCGGGTAAGCCAGGCAAGACGGGCAGTCTGATGGCTGTCGAGGTGGCACTGGCGCGTTTGCTGGAGTTGGCCGATGCATCGAGGGTGCGCGAGCACGAACGCTTGCCGTTGGCACGGATTCAGGGGCGCGTACTGGCCGCTGATCTGGTCTCGACACTTGATTTACCACCCTGGCCCAACAGTGCCATGGACGGTTATGCCTTGCGCCTGGCTGACTGGACAGAAGAGCCGTTGGTGGTCAGTCAGAAGATTTTTGCAGGCCAGGCTCCGGAGCCCTTGAAGCCGGGTACCTGTGCGCGGATTTTCACCGGCGCGCCTGTGCCCGCGGGTGCCGACTGTGTCGAGATGCAGGAGAACGCCGAGGTTCAGGCGGATGAGCGGGTACGTTTCACCGAAACCATGACCCCAGGGCAGAACATCCGCCCACAAGGTCAGGAAACTACCGTCGGTGAGCTGATCTTGCCCGCAGGAACGCGCCTGGGGCCCATCGAACAGGGGCTGGCGGCATCACTGGGGTGCGCTGAACTGGACGTGGTTCGCAAGGTTCGTGTTGCAGTCCTGTCTACCGGGGATGAATTGGTTGAGCCGGGTCAGGCCCTTGGGCCAGGACAGATCTACAACAGCAATCGAGTGTTGCTCTGCAACTGGTTGCAGCGCTTGGGCTGTGAGGTGATCGATGCTGGCATTCTTCCCGATGATTTGGCGACCACTCGTGCCCGCCTTGGTGAGCTGAAGGAAGTCGACCTGATTCTCTCGACAGGGGGGGTATCGGTGGGAGAAGCCGACTTTCTGGGCATTGCATTGCGGGAAGAGGGCGAGCTGACCCTGTGGAAGCTGGCCATCAAACCAGGCAAACCGCTGACGTTCGGGCATTTTCGCGGCGTGCCTGTGATTGGTTTGCCCGGCAATCCGGCGTCGACCCTGGTGACTTTTGCTCTGTTGGCAAGGCCCTACCTCTTGCGTCGCCAAGGCGTAAAAGAGGTTGAGCCTCTGAAGTTTCAGGTACCTGCGGGTTTTGTCTGGCCAAAGGCTGGTAACCGACGTGAGTATTTGCGCGGACGTCTGGAGAATGGCCGGGCAATCATCTACAAGAATCAGAGCTCTGGCGTACTGCGTAGTGCTGCCTGGGCTGACGGTCTGGTTGAAGTGCTGGAGGGCCGTACGCTGATCGAGGGCGATTGGGTGAACTTCATCCCGCTGAGCGAAGTCTTGAGCTGATACCTGCCTTGGTTTTGCCACGCAAGTCCGGTTGATCGAGGGGGGCTTGCGTGCATCGCTACTCCTTAATGAGCCAGAAGTGTCACCACCTGGTCGAAGCGACTGTTGGCGACCCAGGCCAAAAGTCCCAGGACAACGGCTGTTCCGCCAGCTGAATAGGCGAGCCTGTGTTTGATGGCTTTGACGTCTCCGCGGACTTCATCCATGTCTCTTCGGATGTATTTGAGGTGTGTCTCCAGTTCAATGATGCGAGGTTCCATATCGACTTCTCCGGTGGGCTTTGCGCTGTTTTTGAGTTCAGCCTGATGATTGGCGCGATTGTCTGTGAACGGCGCGACCGGAGTGACCGGTAGTCTGATGTCATGGCTTTGCATGGAGTGAATGGCTCCTTGCGTTAAAACCATTCAAGTGGCCGATGCCGTTGTTACTTGCGCTTTCCGAGGCCCTTAAGGGTTTTCCATTCATTGTTTGCACGTCCTTGTGTAATTCCTTGGTGATGACTGATAACCGCTGACACAACGGTGTACCAATCGCCTTGGTGGGTCAATTGAGCCGATTCCTCATGTTTTGTAAGAAAAAATACCGCCCTGTAGGACTCAAGTTTCCTTCCCCCGGAAATAATTGAAATCCTTGCGACTTTTATGAAGGGCTGTGAGGTCAACATATCGCATACGGATTCCAGATAGGGGAGTGGCAAAAATGAGCGAGCGCAAGGCGCTGTTGATTCTGCATGGCAAGCAGGCACTCAATGAGCAGGTCCGTGCAGCCGTTGAAGGCAAGCGTCAGCAGGGCTGGGAACTGGCTGTTCGACTGACCTGGGAGGCAGGTGACGCACAGCGGCTGGTGGAAGAAGCGCTGACGGCAGGCTATACGCAGCTGATTGCCGGTGGCGGTGACGGCACCTTGCGTGATATCGCCGAAGCCATGGCGGCGCACCCGACGCAGGCCAGTCTGGTGCTTCTACCTTTGGGCACCGCCAACGATTTTGCTCGCGCCGCCGGTGTGCCACTGGAGCCCGCTCAGGCGCTGGAACTGTTGGAGACTGCCCCGCAACTCATTGATCTGGGGGAGGTCGGTGGGCAGGTTTTCCTGAACATGGCCACGGGCGGTTTTGGCAGTCAGGTCACGGCCAACACTTCCGAGGATCTGAAAAGAATCCTTGGGGGTGCGGCTTATCTATTCACGGGTTTGTCGCGTTTCAGTGAGTTGCATGCTGCCTGGGGCGAGCTGCAGGGACCGGATTTTCACTGGCGCGGCGAGCTGTTGGCATTGGGCATCGGTAACGGTCGACAGGCTGGCGGTGGTCATGTGTTGTGCCCGCAGGCACTGGCTGACGATGGTCTGCTGGATATCAGTATTTTGCCCGCCCCCCAGGAAGTGGTCGGTACTTTGAAAGATCTGCTGACCGATGGCTTCGGAATCGACAACATGTTTGTGAGAGCCCGTTTGCCATGGGTCGAGATCAAAGTCTCGGAGGGCCTCTATATCAACCTTGATGGCGAGCCCCTGGAGGGCGATAGCCTGCGCTTCTCTGCGCGTGCGGCGGCATTGCGTGTGCATTTGCCAGAGAACTCGCCACTGCTGAGCACTTCGCAAACGGCTAGTCGTCGAGACTGATGATCTGCTCACGCACGGCGAACAACACCAGGCCGGCCACATCGTAGATCTGCAAGCGCTTCATGATCTGCGAACGGTGGGTTTCAACAGTCTTGATGCTCAGGCCCAGGCCATTGGCGATTTCCCGGGTGGATTTTCCGCGAACAATCAGTCGCAGGATTTCCAGCTGACGTGCCGTCAGGTTGTGCGAGTCCTGGGTTGGCACCTGATTTTTCTGGGTTCGGGTCAGCGCCTGGTTGATGACAGTGTGGGCGATGGCCGGGCTCAGGTAGCGTTCGTTGTTGCGCAAGGCTTCCAGGGCATGTTCGAGCTCGGTGGCCGTGGTGTCTTTGAGCAGGTAGCCATGAGCCCCTGATTCCAATGCCTGCATGATCAGCGCAGGGTCGGTGTGCATCGACAGGATGAGCACTTTGCACTGCGGGCGTACTCGTTTGAGCCGCTGCAAGGCTTCAAGGCCGCCAGTTTCCTTCATGGAAATATCCAGCAGGATGATATCTGGGGACAGTTGCTCGACCATCTCGACTAACTGCGAGCCGTCATTGGCCTCGCCGATGACCGCATAGCCGGGAATATCCAGCACCAGAGCGCGTACGCCAGCCCTGATAAGTGAGTGGTCGTCCACCAGAAGTAAGTTACAAGTCAATGCATAACCTTATTGGTACTGGCCCGTTCAAGCGAACGGGGCGCCCAGGGGAAGAGTGCTTCGATTTGAGTGCCTTTGCCCAGCTCGCTGGTCACGGTCAGTGTGCCGCCTAACTGATCGATCCGTTCTGACATCCCGGCCATTCCGCGTTGCCCCTCACGACCGGGGTCTGCCGCTGGCGCGAAACCCAGGCCATCGTCGCTGATCAACAGTGCCAGGCCCTGGGGCAGGCGTTGCAGGCGGACCAACAGATTTCTGGCTTCGGCATGGCGCAGTATATTGGTAACCGCTTCTTGAGTGATTCGAAAGGCTGCCACCGCCATTTCCTCTGGTATGCCTGTCAAGCGTTGATGGCATTCCAGGCTCCAGTGCAATGACGTATTGGCCAGGGTCCTGAGTAAATGCGCGCGCAGACTGGCTTCCAGCCCGAGACTGGTCAGCTGCCGTGGATTCAGGATGGCCGACACATCACGAACCTTGGTCAGGGTTTCGTCCAGCGTATCGCAGAGTACCGAACACTGATCCTGTAGTTCTTCGGGCAATCGACGTTTGAGCCATTCGCTTTGAAGTTTTGCGGCGGTCAGCAACTGGCCGATGTCATCATGCAGTTCCCGACTGAGCCGGTGGCGTTCGTTTTCCTGAACTTCCAGCAGACGGTCAGCGAGTTCTTGAGGCTGAAACTTTATCGATTTGCGCGAGAGGCGATGCCTTACCCAGACGCAGGCCAGTGCCGCACAATTGAGCACCAGCAGACTCACCGGTAGAGGAATGGACAAGCTGTAGACCAGCAGGCTGCCAAGCGCCGAGCAGGTACACACTAAAAGCGTGAACCGGCGCGCGTTTTTCCGGGAGGGTGGCCACAGTGTGATTGACTTGAGGCTGGCGTACATAGCGGATGGAGCCAATGGATGTTCGCTGCGGGCAGACCGGCCATAAGGGCTGACGGGTCTCTGTGTGGAAATCTGTTGTATGAGTCGCCTTCAATGGCCGCGAAGCAGTGCTCGAAATACAGCCTTCAACGTTATCGGGCTGTTTTCGTCTGGAGCCAGTCTGCCATTAATTGACGTCAATGAATGGGCGGCATAATACCACTTAAGATACCGTTGGTCGCGTTCGGTATATAGGTCTGCACAGTCGGGAAATAACGTTTTTGGACGGTGGTTCCATAATGGAAAGACTTTTGTTTCTTACCTTCGAAAGATATCGAGTGTGCCAGGTGTTTTGTTTTTATTGACAGGCACTATCTGAAGTCGAGGCTGGGGTAACTATTTGTTTCGAGCAGCCGTCGACAGGGATGAAATATTCAATGGCGGCCTGAACACCCTCAAGTTAAAGGGCGGCATTATGGTAATAAAAATACCCGCGAGCTGGTGAGTTTAAGCTTGCCGTTCCGAGAACGAAACGAGCCTGAACGGCTTGAAGTGGCAGAGCGGCTGAAACTGGCTTTGTCCCACTTGAAATGCAAACGCTTCAATCAGGGAGGTCTGTTCACTGTCATCAAGGCTGAGTTGGCCGGTAGTTTGGTCGATGAGTTCGAGTTGCCAGGCCATTAATGTGAAGCAATCCTTGAGCGCATCCAGGGCCTCATCGTGCAGGTCCATCTGGTTCTGGGCGTGGCTCAGCAATCCATGAATATGCAGCGAGAATTCCGAAACCGCTGCCAGTGCCAGTGCCTCGGCCTTGCTGGCCAGTTTGAGAAGGCTGCTGAGCATGCAATCGATAGCGTCCTTGTCATTGCTGATCAACTGCAAATGACTCAGGCATTCCTCGGATTTGGCCAGGAGTGTTTCAGCCTCGACGAGAAACTCTGGAAATTGCTCAGCCCACTCTTTAGGGTCAATCGGCATGCTTATCTCCACAACGTCATGTCAGATGAGGGAATGTCGTGTGTGTCGACGAAAACGTTACGTGTCCGGTGCTGCAAAGCCTTCGTGAGATCACGCTCCGGCAGGCTTGGGCATTGGCTGGGGAACTTGAGAGGGTGGATGGCCACTGACCTTCGATCGCACACAAAAGCCTGACTCCGTTCATGCAATGAGAATGGCGTCACATTAATGGCTATTGGATATTGCGAATATCAGGTTGGGCCTGATTGTGCATAGGGGAATCCCTTACGCAGGGGAACCTAACGTGCAGACCTAGGTCGCGTCGCCGGGGATGAAGCAGATGTAATCACGAAGCCAGTAAAGCATGATGTTAATGTGACATCAATGCTTGATCGTGGCATTTTGTCTGGGGGTCAAGATCCGGCAAGAACAGCCGATAACTCCCTTTAGTGAATTCATCAGAACAAGCCCAGGAGTCATTAATGGCCGGCATTCTCGACACGGTAGACCAACGCACGCAACTGGTGGGTGAGAATCGCCTGGAAATTCTCATGTTCCGGCTGGCCGGACGGCAATTGTTCGCGATCAACGTCTTCAAGGTCCAGGAAGTACTGCAGCTGCCGAAGCTGACCCTGATGCCGCAGCGCCATCCCTTTGTCTGCGGTGTGGTCAACCTGCGTGGCCAGACGCTGCCAGTGATCGACCTGTCCCAGGCCATCGGCATGCGTCCGCTGGTGCCGAGCCCTACCAGTACGATCATCGTCACCGAGTACAATCGCTCGGTGCAGGCGTTCCTGGTCGGTGGCGTGGACCGCATCGTCAACATGAACTGGGAAGCCATTCTGCCGCCGCCGACCAGCGCCGGCCGCCAGCATTACCTGACCGCCATCAGCAAGGTCGACGATCAGTTGGTGGAAATCATCGATGTCGAAAAAGTCCTGGCCGAAATCGTTCCGTACAACGCCAAGGTATCGCGCGACAAACTCGACGATCCGGTTCTGGAGCGCGCTCGTGGTCGTGAAGTGCTGTTGGTGGATGACTCGAACGTCGCCCTGTCGCAATTGCGCGACACCCTGGGGCAGTTGGGCGTGAAGATGCACATCGCCAGCGATGGCTTGAAGGCTCTGAACATGCTCAAGGCCTGGGCTGATACCGGCGTGAACATGACCGACAAGCTGCTGATGATTTTCACCGATGCGGAAATGCCGGAGATGGACGGCTACCGCCTGACCACCGAAATCCGTAACGACCCCCGTTTGCGCGGCCTTTATGTGGTCCTGCACACCTCGCTGTCGGGTAGCTTCAACGACTCGATGGTCAAGAAGGTCGGCTGCGACAACTTCCTTTCCAAGTTCCAGCCCGACAAACTCGTCGACGTGGTGCGTCAGCGCCTGATGCTCGACGAAGTGCCTGCCTGATAGCGATCTGGAAGAGCGCGGTGGCAGGGTTTGGGGCTGCTGCGCAGCCCAACGGGGGCAAGCCCTCGACACGGGCCCTTTGATTCGGTAATCAAGCTCGTATAGGGTGGCGTTCTTTACACATCAGGGAGCTGGCCATGCGTCTGAGCGCGCTTTATCGTTTTCCGTTGAAATCCGGCAAGGGCGAGACCCTCAATCAGGTCAGCCTGGACAAACTGGGACTGGACGGCGATCGACGCTGGATGTTGGTGGACGAGGCCAGCGGGCGCTTTCTGACCCAGCGCGCGGTCGCGAAAATGAGTCAGCTGTCGGCGTTATGGAATGCCGATGGCGGCTTGACCCTCAGTGCCCCGGGCCATTCACCGATCGATATTGCGTTGCCTGCTGGCGACGCAGAGCTGCGCGGTGTGACCATCTGGCGCGACACCTTGCGCGTTCCTGATGCCGGCTTTGCTGCCGCTGCCTGGGTCAGTGAGTTCGTCGGCAAGCCGACGCGTCTGGTGCAAGTGCCGATTGATCGCGCTCGGACCACTCAGGCCGGCTATGGCAAGGACGATGATCAGGTGGCTTTTGCCGACGGCTTTCCGTTGTTGCTGATTGGTCAGGCGTCGCTGGAAGACTTGTCGAGCAAGGTCGGGCGGCCGCTGGAGATGTTGCGTTTTCGGCCCAATCTGGTGATCGAGGGCAGCGAGGCATATGCCGAAGATAGCTGGAAGCGCATCCGTATTGGTGAAGTCGAGTTTCGCGTGGTCAAGTCCTGCTCACGCTGCATTCTGACCACTATCGACCCGCAGACCGGTGAACGCAGTGACGACCGTGAACCGCTGGCGACCTTACAGAAATACCGGGCCCAGGAAGACGGCGCGATGTTTGGTCAGAATCTGGTCAATGATGGCAATGGCCGGCTCGAAGTCGGCATGCCGGTGACGATCCTCGAATAAAAGCCCTTCAAAATGAAAAATGCCCGTGTCCAAGGACACGGGCATTTTTTGTCGCTGTGAAAACCCAGGATTTTAGCCGCGGTATTCGCACAGGTAAGCGGTGTCGACGGCTACTTTCAGCTGGAACTTGCTGTTGGCGGGCACGTTGAACTGGCTGCCGGCGGCGAAAGTTTCCCAGTCGCTGCTCTCAGGCAGTTTGACAGTCAGGGCGCCGGACACCACGTGCATGATTTCACGCTGGCTGGTGCCGAATTCGTATTCGCCCGGTGCCATGACGCCGATGGTCGCCGGACCTTCAGCGGTACCAAAGGCGATCGACTTGACGGTGCCGTCGAAGTACTCGTTGACTTTAAACATGGGCGATTCCTCGAAAAGGGCTAAAAATGGTTAAAAAGGGCCGGCCAGTATGCACAAGGTGTCGATAGGCGTCACCTCCTGCACTCAAGGAATAGCCGGGAAAATCAGAGGTAACAAGCGCGCCGTATTGCGCGCGTCCTCAAGAGCCCGATGCTGTTGACCATTGAATTGCAGGCCCGCCAGTTGCAGGGCTCCATTAAGCCCCAGCGGGCGCTCCAGGCGACGGGCCTTGGCGAAGCGTTGCTTGAGGTTCATGTGCGGCACCCGGCTCAGGGCGCTGTCGAGTTGCAGGCGCTGCCAGTCCTGAAGCAGTTGTTTGCGGTCGTAATCGCCCCAACTGGCCCAGCCTTCCAGGCGCGCGTGATGTTGGCCGAGCCAGCATTCGAACAACGGCCAGACGTCGGTGAGCGGCTGTGCGGCATCGACGTTGGCCTGGGTGATGTGGGTCAGTTCCCGGCAAAACGGCGTCAGCAACGGACGACGCAACGGGCGCACGAAGCCCTGGAAGTGATCCAGTTCCCGGCCCTTGCGGTCCACGAGGGTGGCGCCGATTTCGATGATTTCCATTTCCGTTACTGGCCAGCCGCCCTCATCGGTGGTGGCTTCCAGATCAATGACCAACCAGTGAGGCATCGCAGGGTTCCTGGTATCCGCGTCCTGATAGGGCTTGAGGGTAGCCAAACCCGGCGGATCCGCCTAGCGGCTTATTCGACCTCCAACAAAATCTGACGATTTTTCACCTGATCGCCGACCCTGACCTGCAAGCGTTTGAGCACCCCGTCGATACCCGATTTGAGCGGATGCTCCATTTTCATCGCTTCAAGCACCACCAGCAGCTGACCTTTGCTGACCGGGCTGCCCTCATTGACCAATACATCGATAATCGCCCCGTCCATCGGCGCCTTGAGCGTGCCGGAACTGACACTGACCTGGCCGCTGACCAGCGCCTGGGTCCGATCGACCAGCCGCAGGCTGCCGGGGCGCGTGAGCAACCAGAGTTGCCCGGCTTCGAGGCGGTAGGCATGGCGTTGGCGGATGCCGTCGATTTCCAGGGTGGCCCAGCGTCCGTCGCACCCGATGATCTTCAGCTCAAGGGCACGGGCGCCAACCTGGACACGGAAGGGCTCGCCAGGTTCCGCGTGCAGTTCTACCGGCCAATCCTGATCCTCCAGGCCGATTCGGTAGTGCAAAGGTACGCTGGCGTTATTGCGCCAACCGGCCAGCGGGGCACGGTGAGCCTGGGCTGAAGCTTGATAAAACAGCGTCGCCGCGATGGCCAGTTCCTCGGCGCTTGGCACATGGGGGTGCAGGCAGGGATGGTCGGCGAAGTACGTGGGGATGAACCCGGTGCTGAACTCGCCGCTGATGAACTGCGGATGCTCCAGCAGACTGGCGAGCAAGCGCTGATTGCTCTGCACGCCCAGCAGTACGCTGTCCTGCACCGCCCGCAGTAATTTGCGCCGGGCTTCTTCACGGGTGGCGCCGTGGGCGATGAGCTTGCCCAGCATCGGGTCATAGAACGGGCTGACAGACTGACCCTCGATCAGGCCATGATCGATCCGCGTGCCGGACTGCAACGCAGGTTCCCAGGCCACGATTCGCCCGGTTTGCGGCACAAATCCCTGGACCGGATCTTCGGCATACAGGCGCACCTCCATGGCGTGCCCGTTGAGCTGCACCTGTTCCTGTCGCAGCGGCAGCGGTTGCCCTTCGGCGATGTGTAACTGCCAGGCCACCAGATCGAGGCCGGTGATCAGCTCGGTCACCGGGTGTTCCACTTGCAACCGAGTGTTCATCTCCAGGAAGTAGAACTGCCCGCGAGCGTCGAGCAGGAACTCCACAGTGCCAGCCCCCACGTAATTCACCGCACGACCCGCCTTGAGCGCCGCTTCGCCCATGGCCTGGCGCAACTCGGTGGTCATTACCGGGCAGGGGGCTTCTTCGATGATTTTCTGGTGGCGGCGCTGGATCGAACAATCGCGCTCGCCGAGGTAGATCAGGTTGCCGTGCTGGTCGCCAAACACCTGAACCTCGACGTGACGCGGATCGATCAACGCTTGTTCGAGGATCAATTCGTCGCTGCCAAACCCGTGCAGGGCTTCGGAGCGCGCGGTGCGGATCTGCTCCAGCAACTCGGCAGCGCTGTGCACCAGGCGCATGCCGCGACCGCCACCGCCGGCGCTGGCCTTGATCATCAGCGGGTAGCCGATGCGTTCGGCTTCGCGGCTCAGGGTCGAGTCGTCCTGTTTGCTGCCCTGATAGCCTTTTATGCAGGGCACGTCCGCTTTGATCATGGCGAGTTTCGACAGGCGCTTGCTGCCCATCAGCTCAATGGCTTCGGGGCTGGGACCGATGAAGATGATACCGGCCTGTTGGCAGGCGAGGGCGAAACCGGCGTTTTCCGAGAGGAAGCCATAACCGGGGTGGATCGCATCGGCACCGGTGCGCCGGGCGGCGTCGATGATGGCCGGGATGTTCAGATAAGACTGCTGCACCGGCGCCGGGCCGATGTTCACGGCTTCGTCGGCCATCTGCACGTGCAGCGCATCGGCGTCGGCATCGCTGAACACCGCGACGGTGCGGTAGCCCAGGTTTTGCGCGGTGCGCTGGACGCGACAGGCGATTTCACCGCGGTTGGCGATCAGGATTTTGCTGAAGGCGGGCATGGGATATTCCCTTTGTATTGCTATGAATGTGATGGCCCCATCGCGAGCAGGCTCGCTCCCACATTTGAAATGCATTCCCCTGTGGGAGCGAGCCTGCTCGCGATGCTTTTAAGGCGCCCAACCCGGTTTACGCTTTTGCACAAAGGCCATGGTCCCCTCGATGCCTTCGGCCCCGGTCAGCGCTTCGCTGAACCACTCGGCCGCCTGATCCAGCAGGCCATCGGAGGGTTGTCCGGCACTTGCCAGCAAGAGTTTTTTGGTCGCCGCATTCGCCCCCGGCGCGCAACACAACACATGGGCCAGCACTTCATCGAGGCGCTCGGCCAAGGCTTGCGGGTCATGCTCGACAAAATGCACCAGCCCCATGCGCCGCGCCTGGGTGCCATCGAAACGCGCCGCCGTCAGGGCCAGTCGACGGGCCTGGGTCAGACCGATGCGCTGCACCACGAACGGCGCAATCTGCGCGGGCAACAGGCCGAGGCTGGTTTCCGGCAGGCCGAATTGCGCCTGATGATCGGCCATCGCGATATCGCTGACGCAGGCCAGACCGAAGCCGCCGCCAAGCACCGCGCCTTGCAGCACGGTGATGACCACTTGCGGCGCGTGCTGGGTTTCTTCCAGCAAGGCGCCAAACACGCGATTCAATTCGCGGTAGGCCGTCTTGCCTTGAGCGCGGGCGTTGGCCATGTCCTTGATGTCGGCACCGGCACAAAAATGCCCGCCAGCACCGCCGATCACCAGCGCGCGAACCTGCCGGTCATCCCGCACCGCCGCCAGCACCGCCCGCAGTTCAGCGACCATCTGCAAGCTCATGGCATTACGGCTGTCGGGACGATTGAGGGTGATGTGCAGGACACTGTTATGCAGCTCGAGCAACAGGGTCTGACAAGCGGGGAGGGTGCTCATTTCTTTTTCCCCGGCAGGATGCCCATGAGTTTGCAGATGATCCCCAGCATGATTTCGTCGGCACCGCCGCCGATCGATACCAACCGCACGTCGCGGTAAGCCCGGGCCACCGGGTTGTCCCACATGAAGCCCATGCCGCCCCAATATTGCAGGCAACTGTCGCTGACCTCCCGGCCCAGTCGCCCGGCCTTGAGTTTGGCCATGGACGCCAGGCGGGTAACGTCCTGGCCCGTGATGTATTGCTCGGTGGCCTGATAGACCAGTGCCCGCAGGCATTCGATTTCGGTTTGCAGTTCGGCCAGGCGAAAGTGGATGACCTGGTTGTCGATCAGCGCATTGCCGAAGGTTTTGCGCTCCTTGCAGTACTCGATGGTGCTGTCGACGCAGTACTCCAGGCCTTTGATCATGTTCGCCGCGCCGAACAGCCGTTCTTCCTGGAACTGCAGCATCTGCATCATGAACCCCGCGCCTTCATGGCCGATGCGGTTGCGTTGCGGCACGCGCACGTTGTCGAAAAACACCTGGGCGGTTTCCGAACTGCGCATGCCGAGCTTGTCCAGGTGTGAACTGAGGCTGATGCCGGGGCTGTTCATCGGCACCATGATCAGCGACTTGTTGATGTGCGGTTTGTCGTCCGAGGTGTTGGCCAGCAGACAGATGAAATCGGCGCTCGGCGAATTGGTGATCCACATCTTGCTGCCGTTGATCACGTAGTCATTGCCGTCCTTGCGGGCGGTGGTTTTCAAACCTGCCACGTCGGAGCCGGCACCGACTTCGGAGACGCCAATGCAGCCGACCTGCTCGCCGGTGATCGCGGGGCGGAGGAATTCTTCGCGCAGTTCATCGGAGCCAAAACGTGCCAGCGCCGGGGTGCACATGTCGGTCTGCACGCCGATGGACATCGGAATGCCGCCACAATGAATGGTGCCGAACTCCTCGGCCGCCACAATCGAATAGCTGTAATCGAGCCCCATGCCGCCAAATCTTTCCGGTTTGGAAATTCCCAGCAGACCGAGCTCACCGGCCTTGCGGAAGATCTCATGGATCGGAAAACGCCCGGCCTTTTCCCATTCATCGACGTGAGGATTGATCTCGTGATCGACGAATTGGCGGACGGTGCGGCGCAGTGCTTCGTGTTCCTGGGTGAAGATCATTTTTATTGTTCTCCTGATCGCCCTTAGAAGCGGGCTACACCAAAACTGTTGGGTTGCAGTCCACGAACCTCGGCCTCGTGGCAGATGTCCAGCAAGTACCCGAGCAGCGTGCGGGTATCCCGCGGATCGATCAGCCCGTCGTCCCACAGATTGGCGCTGCCATACAGCGCGGTGGACTGGCTGTCGAGTTTCTGCGCAGTGACCTGTTCCAGCATGTCGAGCATTTTCGGGTCGGGCACCAACCCGTCCTTCAGCTGTTTGGCTTCGGTGACGATCCGCAGCACTTTGCCGGCCTGGGCACCGCCCATCACCGCGGTGCGGCTGTTGGGCCAGGCGAAGATGAAGCGTGGGTCGAGGCCGCGGCCGCACATCGCGTAGTTGCCGGCACCGTAGGAACCGCCGACGACGATCGTCAGTTTGGGCACTCGGGCATTGGCCACCGCTTGAATCATTTTCGCGCCGTGCTTGATCACGCCTTGCTGTTCCGACTCGGTGCCAACCATGAAGCCGGTGGTGTTGTGGAAAAACAGCAGCGGCGTCTGGCTCTGGTCGCAGAGCTGAATGAACTGCGCGGCCTTGCTCGCGCCTTTGGGCGTGATGGGGCCGTTGTTGCCGATGAAACCGCAGGCTCGACCCTGAATCTGCAAATGCCCGCAGATTGTTTGCTGGTCGAACTCGCCCTTGAATTCGAGGAAGTTCGACGCGTCGGCAATCCGGGCGATTATTTCGCGCACGTCGTAAGGCTTTTTCGGGTCATCCGGGATCAGACCCAGCAGTTCGTCGATGGGGAAGAGCGGTTCTTCCCACCGACGTTCGGGTAACCGTGGCAACTGATCGTTCCACGGTAGCAGGCTCATGATCTCGCGCACCTGGCGCACGCCGTCGGCATCGTTCTCGGCCAGGTATTCGGCGGTGCCGGCGGTTTGCGCGTGCATTTCGGCGCCGCCCAGTTCTTCGTCGGTGGCGACTTCACCGGTGGCAGCCTTGAGCAGCGGCGGCCCGGCGAGAAACAGCTTGGCCTTGCCGCGCACCACCACCACGTAATCCGACAACCCCGGCTGATAAGCACCTCCCGCCGTGGCCGAGCCATGGACCACGGTGATTTGCGGCAAGCCCATGGCCGACATCCGCGCCTGATTGGCAAAGCTGCGCGCGCCTTCGACGAAAATCTCCGCCGCGTAATTGAGGTTGGCACCTCCGCTTTCCGCGAGGGTGATTACCGGTAATTTGTTTTCCATGGCGATCTGTTGCAGGCGCAGAGACTTTTTCAAACCGCTGGGGGAAATGGTTCCACCCTTGATCGCGCTGTTGTTCGCCACCACTAGCACCCGTGCGCCGGACACGTAACCGATCCCGGCGATCAAACCGCCGCCCGCCGAGCTGCCGTCCTTGTCATCGTGAAGCTTGTAGCCGGCCAGGCTGGCCAGTTCGAGGAATGGCGCGCCGGGATCGAGCAATAGATTAAGGCGTTCACGAGGCAGCAGTTGCCCGCGCTTGTCGAATCTGGGCTTGGCTTCGGCGGCTTTATTCAGCAGATTTTTCTCAAGCTGGCGGACCTGCTCGATGCCGGCCAGCATGGCCGCTCGGTTGCGGGCGAACGGTTCGCTGAACGGGTCGACTTGGGACTGGATCACCGGCATGGGTTATTCCTTGTCCTTGAGCTCGTCTGGTTCGGAGACGTCTGGTTTGAGCACGTCAGGTCGGAGTACCTCGGGTAGATAGGCGCGGTGAAAGCCGTTGTACGAGTGACTGTTCTGCGCCTTGTGCATCGGCCAGGCCCGCCCGCCGAGGCTGGCGGCACCGTCGATGCGCAATGTACTGCCGCTGACAAACCCCGCTGCCGGGCTGAGCAGGAAAACAATCGCCGCGCTGATTTCCGATTCGGTGCCGATGCGTTTGAGCGGTACGTGTTCGCACAAGGTCGGGATCACGGCCCGGAACGCGCCTTCGTAGGTGTCCATGCCGCTGGAGGCGACCCAGCCCGGCGCGACGGCGTTGACCCGCACGCCGGCATAGCCCCAATTCGAACGCGGCAGTCTTGGTGAAGTTGTCCATGCCCGAGCGTGCCGCGCCCGAGTGACCCATGCCGGGCATGCCGCCCCACATGTCGGCGAGCATGTTGACGATGGCACCACCGTGCTTGCTCATGGACTGATTGAACACCTCCCTGGCCATCAGAAAACCGCCCACCAGGTTGGTGCGCAATATGGTTTCGAAACCTTTCTGATTGATCGACGCCAGCGGCGAGGGGTACTGCCCGCCGGCATTGTTGACCAGCCCATGGATCGGCCCGTGTTTGCGGATCAGCTCGCTGACCAGTCGCGTGACGGCGTCTTCATCGCGGATATCGCAGACCTGCCAACTGGCTTTACCGCCGTCTTCGGTGATTTCAGCAGCGACCTTTTTCAGTTTCTCGGCATTGCGCCCCACCAGCAGCACGTGTGCGCCGAGGGCCGCTAGCTCATGGGCGGTGCAACGACCGATGCCGCTGCCGCCACCGGTAACGATGATGTTTTGGCCGGCGAACAGGTCGGGTTTGAAAATCGAGTCATAAGCCATGGCGACGGTCCTCTAGTTGATCGGCGATGCGCTGCGGCACCGGAATCTGGATCTCCAGCAGTTGTTGGGCGAATGCCTTGCCTTGTGGATCGATCCGCAGGCTGGCCACGCCACCGCCGCCGAGTGCGTTCTCCAGAAGAAAATTAAAGCTCTGAGTGCCGGGTAAATACCAGCGTTCGACACGCCCGTGGATCGGGTCGAGGACATGGCTCATCCAGTCGACCATCACCTCGGGTGTCAGCGCTTCGGCGATCCACGGCAGGTAGTCGGGGTGGCGGGCCATGACGCCGATATTGCTGTGATTACCCTTGTCGCCGGAGCGCGCCACGGCGAGTTTGATCAGGGCCACGCTGGCGTCGGCGCGTTCTGTGGTTTTGGGCGGATCGAAGGGTAGGGGCAGGTCAGCGCTATTGAGCGCATCAAGGGCGGGCAGGGGGCACGGATGGCGCTTACCGGCGAGGTCGATTTCCAGGGTGCAGGCGGTTTTATCGATCAGGAACGAAAACAGCCGGATCAACGGGTACACCGTCGGCCGTCCGCCGACGATTCCGGTCAGCCCCGGTGCCATGCCGGTGGCAGCCTGGGCGATTTCCCGGGAGAACAGAATCAAGGCCTGTTTGCTCGCATGGCGCACGGCGAGTTTGATCACCACTTCACGGCTGTCCTGGCGCTGGCCGTGGGGGCCGTAAGTGGCCTCGCTGCCCAGCAGTTCGATGTTCACTTCGCTGTAGGGCGCCCAGCCGCGCTGGCTGAAGATTTCCGAGGTCTTGTTGATGATCGCCTGGCTGACTCGTCGGGCCTTGGCCACCGCATCGATCCCGGCGATCAGGCAACTGGCGGTGCAGCGGAAACCGTCCGGATACGTGGCGCTGACCTTGTACTGGGCGGTCGGCGGCAAGCCTGTTGCGCCATGCACCTGCACCGCGTTCTTGCCTTGTTGCACGAGTTTGACCTGACTGAAGTCGCATACCACGTCGGGCAACAGATAGGCCTGCGGGTCGCCGATTTCATAGAGCATCTGCTCGCCCACCGTCAGGGGCGTGACCAAGCCGCCGGAGCCGTCGGGTTTACTGACGATAAATTGGCCGTCGGCACCGACTTCGACGATCGGAAAACCGATGTGTTCATAGTCGGGCACCTCGCGCCAATCGGTGAAATTGCCGCCGGTGCACTGGGCGCCACATTCGATGAGGTGCCCGGCCAATGCGGCTTGGGCGAGTTTGTCGTAGTCGTGCCACGACCAGCCAAACTCATGCACCAGCGCGGCGCTGACCACGGCGCTGTCGACCACGCGCCCGGTAATCACGATGTCGGCGCCCAGGCGCAGGGCTTCGACGATGCCCGGCGCGCCGAGGTAGGCGTTGGTCGACACGCACATCGGCGGCAGGGGCGCGCCACTGAACATCTCATGCAGGCCAAGGCTGCTCAGGTGTTTGAACCGGGGTTGAAGGTCGTCACCCGACAGCACGGCGATCTTCAGCGCTACCCCGGCCTTATCGCAGGCCGCTTGCAAAGCAGCAGCGCAAGCCTGTGGATTGACGCCGCCGGCGTTGCTGATGACGCGGATCTTCTGTTCCGCGAGCTGATTGAGGAGGGGGCTGAGGACTTCGATGAAGTCGCTGGCGTAGCCGGTTGCGGGATCTTTCATCCGCGCCCCGGCCATGATCGACAGGGTGATTTCGGCCAGATAATCGAACACCAGATAGTCCAGCCGCCCGCCTTCCACCAGTTGCGCGGCGGCGGTCGAGGTGTCGCCCCAGAATGCGCTGGCGCAACCGATGCGGATTGTTTTAGACACAGTCAACTCCATGGCACCTGCGACAGAAGTGTTTAGAGGCTACCAAGCAAGCGCTTGGTTTGTAAACGACTGAACTATCTTCTGCCCAAGCGCTTGCTTGGTCGCCCTCGCCAGCTTAAATTGCTCGCGCAACCCCACTGTTTTAGCGGGCAGCGGCGCAACTGATTGATCGACTGTAGGAGAGAACGGGTGGACGAGCAAAAAGCCCTGAGGGTGATGCGCGAATTGGTCGACAGCGGCCAATTGACCGACCCGGACAGCGCTCGCGGCAAACTGCTGCAAGTGGCCGCTCACCTGTTTCGCAACAAAGGTTATGAACGTACCACCGTGCGTGATCTGGCCAGTGCGGTGGGCATTCAGTCAGGCAGTATTTTTCATCACTTCAAAAGCAAGGACGAGATCCTGCGGGCAGTGATGGAGGAGACCATTCGCTACAACACCGCGTTGATGCGCGCAGCCCTGGCCGAGGCCGGCAGCGTGCGCGAGCGGGTGCTGGCGCTGATTCGTTGCGAATTGCAGTCGATCATGGGCGGCAGTGGCGAGGCGATGGCGGTGCTGGTGTATGAGTGGCGTTCGCTGTCCGAGGAAGGCCAGGCGCAGGTTCTGGCGCTGCGCGATATTTATGAAGCCATCTGGCTGCAGGTGCTGGGTGAAGCCAGGGACGCCGGTTTTATCCGTGGCGATGTGTTCATCACCCGCCGTTTCCTGACGGGCGCGTTGTCCTGGACCACTACCTGGTTTCGTGCCGATGGCAGCATGAGCCTCGATCAATTGGCCGATGAGGCGTTGATTCTGGTACTTGAAGAACGGCAGTGAACCGTCTATCTGGGTAAGAAACTGGCTAAGTCGGCGAAACCGCCTAGCTTGAATGCATTGATGAGCTTTTTTTTCGGGGAGTGGCTGTTTGATGTCTTCGCCAATTCGAGTGGCGTCGCGGCTTTTGCTGGCGGCGCTTGCGGTGTGCTGGGTGTTACCGTCTCAGGCCGCGCAACTGGTGCGGGTCGGTGCCGCCCATTTTCCACCCTATACCGTGCGCCCGGAGTCCGGTGCCGACACCGGTCTGCTGCCACAGCTGGTGGAAGCGCTGAATCAGTTGCAAACCGATTATCAGTTTGTGCTGGTGCCCACCTCCATTCCCAGGCGTTTCAACGACTTCAAGGAAGGCCGGGTCGATATGGCGATTTTCGAGAACCCGGACTGGGGCTGGAAGGACATTGCGCATACCGACGTCGATATGGGCCTGGAAGATGCAGAAATCTTTGTCGCGCAGAAGAAACCCGACCGCGATGAGAATTACTTCAAGGACCTGACGGGCAAGCGCCTGGCGCTGTACAGCGGCTATCACTACGAGTTTGCCAATTTCAACGCCGATCCCAAGTATCTGGCCGACACCTACAACGCCACGCTGACCTATTCCCACGACAGCAACCTGCTGATGGTGTTACGCGCACGAGCGGACATTGCCTTGGTAACGCGCTCCTACCTGAGCGATTACCTGCTGCGCAACGAGAAAGTCGGCGAGCAGTTGCTGGTGTCGCAACGCATCGATCAGGTCTATCACCACTACGCGCTGATTCGCCCGCAGGCGCCGATTACAGGCGAAGCATTCGGCAAGTTGCTGCAAGGCCTGCGAAACAACGGCCAGATGCTGAAGATTTTCGATCCTTATAAAATTGCCCTGGTGCCGGTGGGCAAGCACTGAAGCGTGCCATGGGTCGCGTATTTGGCGACGGCGCTTAAATTTTCCGCCCCGGCTCACGTCACATCGTTGAACTGTCGACGATTACCGTGAGCCCGACCCATGTCCAATCTGAATGACCTGACTGCCCTGGCCTTGCCATCAGGCAACCGTCTTGTAGCCGATGAAACCGCAAGCCGCCTGAGCCTTAGTCTGGAAGGGCAACCGTTGATCGAACTGCGGCTGACCCGCGAGCCCGAGTTGCATCTGCGTCTGGAAGAGCGCTTCGGCCGTCCTGTCGGTCAGGCGTTCTGGGCGGCCTGTTATTGGCTGTTTGCCCGTGATGCGCAGTGTCTGCGTCTGACCTGGCACCTCGATGACGCGCCCTCCGAAGCCTTGCTCAGCGGGTTGCTGATCCCCGCCGACGTCACCGGTCAATATCACTGCGAGCGCACGCTGTTCTGGCAACTGCCTCAGCCTTGGCTGGGTGAGTCGCGGACCGGCAGTTATCCACAGCAAATGGTCATCAGTGGCGGCAAGCGCCATCCATTGCGTGCGGTGAAACCCCGTGGTGAGGTCTATCGACGCTTCGATGCGCGGCTCGGTGCTTGGGTCTCCCTGCGCACGGTAGAGATCGAGCATGACCTGGCGCGTTTCAACCGCTGGCAGAACAGCCCGCGGGTTGCGAGTTTCTGGCAGGAGGAGGGCAGTCTCGAGCAGCATCGGGAATACCTGAGCAAGCTTGAAGCCGACCCGCATACCTTGACGCTGATCGGTTGCTTCGATGATCAGCCATTTGCTTACTTTGAAGCCTATTGGGCCAAGGAAGATCGCATTGCGCCGTTCTATGACGCCGGCGATTACGACCGCGGAATTCACATGCTCGTTGGCGAAGAGCATCACCGCGGCCCACACAAGGTGGCCAGCTGGTTATCGGCGTTGGTGCATTACCTGTTTCTGGATGATCCACGCACACAGCGGGTGGTTGCCGAGCCTCGCGCCAACAACGCGAAGATGATCGGGCATATGCACAATCAGTGTTTCCACTGCGAAAAAGAGTTCGACTTCCCGCACAAACGCGCGGCGCTGATGATGCTGGGGCGTGAGCGGTTTTTTGATCGGTGTTCGTTGGCTTGATGCGTAAGGCTCAAGGCTTGCTTTGGTCTTGAGTCAGCCATCGCGAGCAGGCTCGCTCCCACATTGAATCTCCTGTGAACACGCAATTTGTGAACACCAAAGATCGAATGTGGGAGCGAGCCTGCTCGCGATGGGGGCTCCGAGATTTCAGATATTAACGGCGCGCAAAGGTATCCGCACGATTGCCCGACACCTTGCGGCAATGCACCAGCGCATCACGAATCATGAAGTTCACCAGGGTTGGCGAGACGCCGAGTTCCTTGGCGATGTCTTTTTGCGGCACGCCGTGCAGGCGGTACATCTCGAAGGCGTAACGGGTGCGGCTGGGCAGCTCCGTCAGTGCATCGGCAATGTTTTCCAAAGTCGAGAAATTGATATGTGAGGTTTCCGGTGAAGCGCCCTGAATCACCACGTTCAGACCTTCCTCTTCCGGGCCGGAATACTTCTGTTCCAGCGCCTGCTTGCGGTAGTGGTCGATGGCCAGGTTGCGCACGATCTGGAACAGGTAGCTGAGCTGTGCCTTGATGGATGACGTGATCTGCGGCGCCGATTGCAGCCGGAAGAACGCATCTTGCACCACGTCTTCGGCACGGGATCGGCAGCCGGTAATACGGGCAGCAATCTTGACCAGAATCAGTCGGTTGTCGACGAAGGCCTGAAGTAGCGGTGAATCGCACCTGCTTGTGGATACTTGTTCCGTCATTGGAAATCACCTTGCTGCAAATAGGTTAGTGGGACGACAGGGGAGTCGGGGGCCGTCCTACATATCGAGCGACAAATTATTCTTAATGATAATGATTGTCAATTGAGAAAGAGAATTAATGCTCCACCAAGGTGTGGAGTGAGAACCGTGACACGTTGACTCATCCGCTAACCGCAAGCCTGCTGGCGCTCAAGCCCGGCGACTAATTATTTCAAGACCTCATCCGTTCTCATTGGTGACTGGCTGCGGGCGCAAGCCCAGGCCAAAACAGCATTCCCAATGCCTTGCGCGGTCGGCGAAGACCGCGTCCTGCATGCCCGTGAACGGGCGTGACGTACGAAAACCGATTCCACTTGCAAGCCGAATTCAGGCAGGAAACCTCATGACCGACGCGTTCGAACTCCCCAGCACACTGGTCCAAGCCCTTCAGCGCCGCGCGGCCCTGACGCCGGACCGGGTGGCCTTGCGTTTTCTCGCCGAAACCCAGGATCAGGCTGTGGTGCTCAGTTATCGTGAGCTGGATCAACGGGCGCGAACCATTGCCGGCGCGTTGCAGGCTGAGGCGTCATTCGGCGATCGCGCGGTGCTGCTGTTTCCCAGCGGCCCGGATTACGTCGCGGCGTTTTTCGGTTGCCTGTACGCGGGGGTGATCGCGGTGCCGGCCTATCCGCCGGAGTCGACCCGTCGTCATCACCAGGAACGTCTGTTGTCGATCATTAGCGATGCCGAGCCGCGCTTGCTGTTGACCCGCGCGGACCAGCGCGACGCCCTGCTGCAAATCAACGGGGCGCCGCCGCTGCTGTGTGTCGACACCCTCGACAACGCCCTGGCCGAACGCTGGGTTGCGCCGGACCTGCAAGGCGAGCACATCGCTTTCCTGCAATACACCTCCGGCTCCACCGCGTTACCCAAAGGTGTGCAAGTCAGCCATGGCAACCTGGTGGCCAACGAACTATTGATTCGTCACGGCTTTGGCATCGACCTCAACCCTGACGATGTGATCGTCAGCTGGCTGCCGCTGTACCACGACATGGGGCTGATCGGCGGCCTGTTGCAGCCGATTTTCAGCGGTGTGCCGTGTGTGTTGATGTCGCCGGCGTACTTCCTCGGTCGCCCGTTGCGCTGGCTGGAAGCGATCAGCGAATACGGCGGCACCATCAGCGGCGGGCCGGACTTCGCCTATCGGTTGTGCAGCGAACGGGTCAGCGAATCAGCCCTGGAACGCCTCGACCTGAGTGGCTGGCGCGTGGCGTATTCCGGTTCCGAACCGATTCGCCTCGACAGCCTGGAGCGTTTTGCCGAGAAGTTCGCGACTTGCGGCTTTACGCCGGACAGCTTCATGGCCTCGTACGGCTTGGCGGAAGCCACACTGTTCGTTGCCGGTAGCCCGCGTGGCCAAGGCATTCCAGTGTTGCGCGTGGATGATCAGGCCTTGGCGCAAAACCGTGCCGAACCGGGTGATGGCAGCTCGATTATGAGTTGCGGCATCAGCCAGCCGGATCACGCGGTGTTGATTGTCGATTCCGTGTCGCTCGAAGAACTCGCCGACAATGCGGTCGGTGAAGTCTGGGCCGCCGGGCCGAGCATTGCCCATGGCTACTGGCGCAACCCCGAAGCCACGGCCAGGACCTTCGTCCAGCACGCCGGCCGTACCTGGCTGCGCACCGGCGACCTGGGCTTCTTGCGCGACGGTGAATTGTTCATCACCGGGCGCCTGAAAGACATGCTGATCGTGCGCGGTCACAACCTCTATCCGCAGGACATCGAGCAGACCATCGAGCGTGAAGTGGAGGTGGTGCGCAAAGGTCGCGTGGCGGCGTTCGCAGTCAACATCGAGGGGCAGGAAGGCATCGGCATCGCTGCGGAAATCAGCCGCAGCGTGCAGAAAATCCTGCCACCCGAGGCGCTGATCAAAGCCATCCGCCAGGCGGTGGCCGAGGCGTATCAGGAAGCGCCGAGCGTGGTGGTGTTGCTCAATCCGGGGGCGCTGCCCAAGACGTCCAGCGGCAAGTTGCAACGCTCGGCCTGCCGCCATCGCCTGACCGAAGGCAGCCTCGACAGCTTTGCACTATTTCCGCCCGCAGAGATCGCCAGCACGTCTGAAACTGAGTCGGGCTCTGAGCTGCAAGCCTTGATCGGTAAAATCTGGTGCGAACAGCTCAGCATCAAACAGGTCAGTGCCGATGACCATTTCTTCCTGCTCGGCGGCAACTCCATCGCCGCCACTCAAGTGGTCGCGCGTCTGCGTGAAGAATTGGCTCTGGAGCTGAATCTGCGCCTGTTGTTCGAAGCGCCGACCCTTGGCGCATTCGCCGCCGCAGTCGCCCGGCAACAACAGGATGGCGGCCTGGCCCAAGGCGCGATCACCACGCTGTCGCGCAGCGAAGCCATGCCGCAATCCCTGGCGCAAAACCGTCTGTGGATCACCTGGCAACTCGACCCGCAGAGCAGTGCCTACAACATTCCCGGTGCCCTGCGCCTGCGCGGCGAACTGGACGAAGACGCCTTGCGCGCCAGTTTCCAGCAACTGATCGGACGTCACGAATCCCTGCGCACACGGTTTTTCGAACGGGACGGTGTGGCCCTGCAACAGGTCATTGCTGTCGGCGAATTCAACCTGCAAGTGATCGACATCAGCGACCTGCCAGCCATCGAGCGTGAAGCCCGCGCGCAGCACATCCGCGAGGACGAAGCCCGCACCCGGTTCGATCTGGAGAAAGGTCCGCTGCTGTGGGTGACCCTGGTACGCCTCGACGATGACGACCATCAACTGCTGGTGACCATGCACCACATCATCGCCGACGGCTGGTCGATGAACGTGCTGATCGACGAATTCTCACGGTTGTATGCGGCCGCCTCTCAAGGCCAGACCGCCAGCCTTCCCGCCTTGCCGACGCAATACGCCGACTACGGCAGTTGGCAGCGCCAGTGGCTGGCGCAAGGGGAGGGCGAGCGTCAACTCGCTTACTGGAAACAGCAGCTGGGCGTTGATCATCCGACCCTGAGCCTGGCCACCGACCATCCGCGCTGGGCACAACACACGCACAGCGCCGCCCGCCACACGTTGCGTTTGGACGCGAGCCTGAGCGATGCCATTCGCCACACCGCCCAGGCCCATGAGTCGACGCCGTTCATGCTGCTGCTCGCGGCATTCCAGAGCTTGCTATATCGCTACAGCGGCCAACGGGACATTCGCATCGGCGTGCCGAATGCCAACCGTCCGCGCCTGGAAACCCAGGGGCTGATCGGCTTCTTCATCAACACCCAGGTGCTGCGTGCCGAGGTGGATTCACGACTGCCGTTCATGGCGTTGCTGGCGCAAACCCGTCAAGCAGCCTTGGGGGCGCAAGCGCATCAGGACCTGCCGTTCGAGCAACTGCTCGAAGCCTTCCCGCAGGCCCGCGAACAAGGCTTGTTCCAAGTCATGTTCAACCATCAGCAACGGGATCTCAGCGCCCTGCGTCGTTTGCCGGGGCTGCTCGCCGAAGAGCTGCCGTGGCACAGCCGCGAAGCCAAGTTCGACCTGCAACTGCACAGCGAAGAAGACCGTAATGGTCGTCTGAGCCTGTCTTTCGACTACGCCAGCGAGTTGTTTGACGCGGCGACTATAGAGCGTCTGGCCGGGCATTTCGCCAACCTGCTGCGAGCTGTCTGCGAACGTCCGCAACAAGCGATCGGCGACCTGCAACTGCTGACCACCGCCGAACACGATCAGCAAAATGACTGGAGCGTTGCTCCCTGCAACCCGGCGCAGCAGTGGTTGCCGGAGTTGCTCAACGAACAAGTACGCCAAACCCCGGAGCGTACCGCGCTGCTGTGGGACGGCGGTAGCCTGGACTTCGCCGAACTGCACGCCCAGGCCAACCGCCTGGCGCATTACCTGCGCGACAAAGGCGTCGGCCCGGACGTGTGCGTGGCCATCGCCGCCGAGCGTTCGCCGCAGTTGTTGATTGGCTTGCTGGCGATCATCAAGGCCGGCGGCGCTTATGTGCCCCTGGACCCGGATTACCCGGCCGAGCGCCTGGCCTACATGCTCAGCGACAGTGGCGTCGAGTTGCTGCTGACTCAAACCGAATTGCTCGAGCGCTTGCCGGCCACCGATGGCGTCAGCGTGATCGCCATGGATGCCCTGCATCTGGAGAACTGGCCAAGCCATGCGCCAGGCCTGCATCTGCATGGCGACAACCTGGCCTACGTGATTTACACCTCCGGTTCCACCGGTCAGCCGAAGGGCGTGGGCAACACTCACACGGCGCTCGCTGAACGTCTGCAATGGATGCAGAACACCTATCGCCTGAACGAAACCGATGTGCTGATGCAAAAGGCGCCGATCAGTTTCGACGTGTCGGTGTGGGAGTGTTTCTGGCCGTTGATCACCGGTGCCCGCTTGCTGATCGCCGGTCCTGGTGAGCACCGCGATCCGCATCGCATTGCACAACTGGTTCAGCAGTACGGCGTGACCACGCTGCACTTTGTGCCGCCGCTGCTTGCATTGTTCATCGACGAACCGCTGACCGCCGAATGCACCAGCCTGCGCCGGGTGTTCTGTGGCGGCGAAGCCTTGCCCGCCGAACTGCGCAACCGCGTGCTGGCGCAACTGCCGGCGGTGCAATTGCACAACCGCTACGGCCCGACCGAAACCGCGATCAACGTCACCCATTGGCATTGCACAACGGCTGATGGCGAACGCTCGCCGATTGGCCGGCCATTGGGCAACGTGCTGTGCCGCGTGCTCGACAGTGACCTCAATCCTGTACCGGCCGGTGTGCCGGGTGAACTGTGCATCAGCGGTGTCGGTCTGGCTCGGGGCTATCTGGGCCGTCCGGGGCTGACCGCCGAACGTTTTGTGGTCGATCCGCTGGGCGAGCAGGGCGCGCGTCTGTACCGCACCGGCGACCGTGCGCGCTGGGCCGCCGATGGCGTGATCGAATACCTCGGTCGTCTCGATCAGCAGGTCAAATTGCGTGGTTTTCGTGTCGAGCCGGAAGAAATCGAAGCGCGGTTGTTGGCGCAGCCCGGCGTCGCCCAAACGGTGGTGCTGGTGCGCGAAACGGCGGCCGGCGGTCAGCTGATCGGTTACTACACCGCCACTGACTCCACTGAAGACGTCGACACCCAAAGCGTACGTCTGAAAGCAGCGCTGGCCGCCGAGTTGCCGGAATACATGGTCCCGGCGCAACTCATGCGTCTGGACGAAATGCCCCTGAGCCCGAGCGGCAAACTCGACCGTCGCGCCTTGCCGGAACCCCAGTGGCAAGTCCGCGAACACGTCGAACCGGTCACTGCCCTGGAGCAACAAATCGCCGGCATCTGGGGTGAAGTGCTGGGCCAAACACAGGTCGGTTTGCGCGACGACTTCTTCGCCCTCGGCGGCCACTCGCTGTTGGCCACTCAAATCATCTCCCGCACCCGTCAGGCCTGCGACGTCGAGTTGCCGTTGCGGGCGCTGTTCGAGAACAGTGAGCTGGGCGCGTTTGCCGAACAGGTTCGCTTGATCCAGGCCAGCGGCAAAACCAATAAGCAGCCACCGATCGAGAAAGTCGACCGCAGCCAACCGGTGCCGTTGTCCTATTCCCAGCAACGCATGTGGTTCCTCTGGCAGATGGAACCGGACAGCCCGGCCTACAACGTCGGCGGCATGGCGCGGTTGCGCGGCGTATTGGATGTCGGGCGTTTCGAAGCGGCGCTGCAAGCGCTGATCATGCGTCACGAAACCCTGCGTACGACGTTCCCGAGCGTCGACGGCGTGGCCCGGCAACAGGTTCACCCGGACACCGGCCTGCGCATGGACTGGAAGGATTTTTCCGCGTTGGCGGTCGACACCGGCGAGCAACGGGTTCAGCAATTGGCCGACAGCGAGGCGCACACGCCTTTTAACCTGGAAACCGGACCGTTGCTGCGCGCCTGCCTGGTCAAGACCGCCGAGCAGGAGCATTACCTGGTGCTGACCTTGCACCACATCGTCACCGAAGGCTGGGCGATGGACATCTTCGCCCGGGAGTTGAGCGCGCTCTACGAAGCGTTCGTCGATGACCGCGAATCACCGCTGCAACCGCTGCCGGTGCAGTACCTGGATTACAGCGTGTGGCAGCGCCAGTGGCTGGAATCCGGCGAACGTCAGCGCCAGCTCGATTACTGGACCACGCAACTGGGCCGCGAACATCCGCTGCTGGAATTGCCGGCCGATCGTCCGCGCCCGCCGGTGCAAAGCCATCAGGGCGAGCTGTTCCGCTTCGATCTGAGCGATGACCTTGCGGCGCGAGTTCGTGCCTTCAACGCAGACAACGGTCTGACCCTGTTCATGACCATGACCACCGCCCTGGCGGTGCTGCTTTACCGTTACAGCGGCCAGACCGATCTGCGCATCGGTGCGCCGGTGGCCAACCGCATTCGCCCGGAAAGCGAAGGGCTGATCGGCGCATTCCTCAACACTCAAGTGCTGCGTTGCCAGCTCGACGGGCAGATGTCCGTCGGCGAGTTGTTCGAGCAGGTTCGCCACACCGTGATCGAAGGCCAGTCCCATCAGGACCTGCCGTTCGATCATCTGGTGGAAGCCTTGCAACCAACCCGCAGCGCGGCGTACAACCCGCTGTTCCAGGTGATGTGCAACGTGCAGCGCTGGGAATTCCAGCAGAGCCGCACCCTGGCCGGGATGACTGTCGAGTACCTGGCCAACGATGCGCGAGCGACCAAGTTCGACCTCAATCTGGAAGTCACCGACCTCGACCATCGCCTGGGTTGCTGCCTGACCTACAGCACCGATTTGTTCGACGAGCCGCGCATTGCGCGCATGGCCGGGCACTGGCGCAATCTGCTGGAAGCATTGCTGGCCGATCCGCAGCAGCGCTTGAGTGAACTGCCGTTGCTGGAAGCCAGCGAACAGCAAAACCTGCTCGACAGCCTCGGCATCGAGCCGGGCGAGCATCGCCTCGATCAATGCATCCATCATCTGTTCGCCGAACAGGCGCTGGTGCGCAAGGATGCGCCGGCCTTGACGTTCGCCGGGCAAACCTTGAGCTACGCCGAGCTCGACAGCCGCGCCAATCGTCTGGCCTGGATGCTCCGCGAGCGGGGTGTCGGGCCGCAGGTGCGGGTCGGCCTGGCACTGGAGCGTTCGCTGGAAATGGTCATCGGCTTGCTGGCGATCCTCAAGGCGGGTGGCGCCTATGTACCGCTGGACCCGGAATACCCGCTGGATCGTCTGCACTACATGATCGAAGACAGCGGCATCGGTTTGCTGCTCAGCGATGCGGCGATGTTCGCGGCGCTCGGTGAATTGCCGGCCACTGTTGGCCGCTGGTGCCTGGAAGACGACGCCGCGGACCTGGCCAATTACCCGGCCAGCGAACTGCCGTTTATCAGCTTGCCGCAACATCAGGCATACCTGATTTACACCTCGGGCTCCACCGGCAAACCGAAAGGCGTGGTGGTGTCCCACGGTGAAATCGCCATGCATTGCCGCGCCGTGATCGAGCGCTTCGGTATGCGCCCGGATGACTGTGAGCTGCACTTCTATTCGATCAACTTCGATGCCGCGACCGAGCGTCTGCTGGTGCCGTTGCTGAGTGGTGCGCAGGTTGTCCTGCGTGCGCAAGGTCAGTGGGATGCGCAAGAAATCTGCGGGCTGATTCGTCGCCACCACATCAACATTCTTGGTTTCACCCCAAGCTACGGCAGCCAGTTGGCGCAATGGCTGGCGACTCAAGGCGAAACCCTGCCGGTACGCATGTGTATCACCGGTGGCGAGGCCCTGACCGGCGAACACTTGCAGCGGATTCGCGCGGCGTTCAAGCCGAGCCTGTTTTTCAACGCTTACGGCCCGACCGAAACCGTGGTCATGCCGCTCGCCAGCCTGGCACCCGAGCAATTGGAAGAAGGGCTGGGCAGCGTGCCGATCGGCAGCGTGATTGGCGCTCGCGTTGCGTACATTCTCGACGCCGATCTGGCATTGGTGCCGCAAGGCGCGACGGGCGAGTTGTATGTCGGCGGCGCCGGTCTGGCGCAGGGTTATCACCAGCGTCCGGGCATGACCGCCGAACGGTTTGTCGCTGATCCGTTCGCCGCCAATGGCGGACGTTTGTACCGCACCGGCGACCTTGTCCGTCAGCGTGCCGATGGTCTGGTCGAGTACCTCGGCCGCATCGACCATCAAGTGAAGATCCGTGGTTTCCGTATCGAGCTGGGCGAAATCGAAACCCGTCTGCTGGAACATGAATCGATCCGTGAAGCTGTCGTTCTGGCGCTCGATGCACCGAGCGGCAAACAACTGGTTGGCTATCTGGTCGCTGACGTGGCCGAGCAGGACGAGGCGCAACAAACCGCACTGCGCGAGGCGCTCAAGACGCACTTGAAGGCCCAGCTGCCGGACTACATGGTGCCCACCCACCTGATCCTGCTGGCCAGCATGCCGCTGACCGCCAACGGCAAGCTCGACCGCCGCGCGCTGCCGGCCCCGGACCCGGAGTTGAACCGTCAGCAGTACGTGGCGCCGAGCAACGAACTTGAGTTGACCCTGGCCGGCATCTGGTGCGAAGTGCTGAACGTCCAGCAGGTCGGCCTCAATGACAACTTCTTCGAACTGGGTGGCGATTCGATCCTGTCGATCCAGGTGGTCAGCCGTGCGCGGCAGCAGGGCATCCACTTCAGCCCGCGTGATCTGTTCCAGCACCAGACTGTACAAACCCTCGCCGCCGTCGCGACCCGTACCGGGCAGGTCACCGCCGAGCAAGGTCTGCTGAGCGGTGAGTCGCGTTTGACGCCGATTCAGCACTGGTTCTTCGATACCGATATTCCACAGCGTCAACACTGGAACCAGGCATTACTGCTGGAACCGACCGAGGCGCTGGACCCGCATCGCCTGGAGCAGGCGTTGCTGGCGGTGATCGAACAGCACGACGCCTTGCGTTTGCGCTTTACCGAAGTCGCCGGCCATTGGCAGGCCGAGCACCAAGGGGTTTGCGACGCTGCCGTGCTGTGGCAGGTGCACGTGCCGACCCTGGACAAAGGCGCGGCACTGTTCGCCGATACCCAGCGCGGCCTCGACCTTGAGCAAGGGCCGCTGATGCGGGCGCTGCTGGTCGATGATCCCGAGGGGCAACAACGGCTGTTCATTGCTATTCACCACCTGGTGGTGGACGGGGTGTCGTGGCGGGTGCTGCTGGACGATCTGCAAACGGTTTATCGTCAACTGGACGCAGAGCAGTCAGTAAAACTGCCGGCGAAAACCAGTGCCTTCAAGGACTGGGCCGCACGGTTGCAGGCTTACGCCGGCAGCGAATCACTGCGGGAAGAATTGAGCTGGTGGCAGATGCAACTGGCCGGCCCAAGTGCTGAATTGCCGTGTGATCGTCCTCAGGGCGGCCAGCAGAATCGCCACGCACAAACCGTCAGCGTGCGCCTCGACAGCGAGCGCACTCGCCAACTGCTGCAACAGGCGCCAACGGCCTATCGCACCCAGGTCAACGATTTGCTGCTGACCGCGTTGGCCCGCGTGTTGTGCCGCTGGAACGGTCGTGAATCGGCGTTGATTCAACTCGAAGGCCACGGTCGCGAAACCCTGTTCGACGAGATCGACCTGACCCGCACCGTCGGCTGGTTCACCAGCGCTTATCCGCTACGCCTCACACCTATGAATGAACAGGGCGCGTCGATCAAGGCGATCAAGGAGCAACTGCGGGCGGTACCGCATAAAGGCCTGGGGTATGGCGTACTGCGTTACCTGGCCGACGGTGTGTGCCGGCAGACCATGGCCGCGCTGCCGGTGGCGCCGATCACCTTCAACTACCTTGGCCAGTTCGACCAGACCTTGGGCAGCGATGCGTTGTTCCGTCCGCTCGATGAGCCGGTCGGCGCGGCTCATGATCCGCATGCGCCGCTGCCCAACGAACTGAGCGTCGACAGTCAGGTATACGGCGGTGAGTTGGTGCTGCGCTGGACCTTCAGCACCGAACGCCACGATCTGCAAACCATCACCGACCTGGCGGAGGCGTACCTGGGCGAGTTGCAAAGCCTGATCCAGCACTGCCTGAGCGACAACGCGGGCGGCCTGACGCCGTCGGACTTCCCGCTGGCCAGACTGACTCAGCCGCAACTCGACGCACTGCCAGTGCCGGCGGCAATGATCGAAGACGTCTACCCGCTGACCCCGATGCAGGAAGGCATGCTGCTGCACACCTTGCTCGAACCGGGCACCGGCCTCTACTACATGCAGGACCGCTACCGCATCAACAGCGAGCTCGACCCGCAACGTTTCGCCCAGGCCTGGCAAGCGGTGATCGCCCGACACGAAGCCTTGCGCGCCTCGTTCTGCTGGAACGTCGGCGAAGACATGCTGCAAGTGATCCACAAGCCGGGCAGCACGCCGATCGAGTACCTGGACTGGAGCGCGGTTGCCGAAACCGAGCAAGAGCCGAAACTGCAATCGCTGCTGAAAAGCGAACGTGAGGCCGGGTTCGATCTGCTCAATCAGGCACCGTTCCACCTGCGCTTGATTCGCGTGGGCGCGGCGCGTTACTGGTTCGTGATGAGCAACCACCATATCCTCATCGATGCCTGGTGCCGTTCGCTGCTGATGAACGACTTCTTCGAAATCTACACCGCCCTCGGCGAAGGCCGGGAAGCGCAGCTGGCGGTGCCGCCACGCTATCGCGATTACATCGGCTGGCTGCAACGTCAGAGCCTGGCCGAAGCGCGGCAGTGGTGGCGGCAGAACCTGCAAGGTTTCGAGCGCACCACGCCGATTCCGAGCGACCGGCCGTTCCTGCGTGAACATGCCGGCGACAGCGGCGGCATGATCGTCGGCGACCGCTACACAAGGCTCGATTCTCGCGATGGCGCGCAACTGCGCGAACTGGCGCAGGCCCATCAACTGACCATCAACACCTTCGCCCAGGCAGCGTGGGCGCTGGTGCTGCGCCGTTTGAGCGGCGATCGCGACGTGCTGTTCGGCGTCACGGTGGCCGGGCGTCCGGTGGAGATGCCGCAGATGCAGCGCACCGTCGGGCTGTTCATCAACAGCATCGCCCTGCGGGTGAAAATGCCCGAAGACGATCAGCGTTGCAGCGTTCGTCAGTGGCTCAGCGGTTTGCTCGACAGCAACATGCAGCTGCGCGAGTACGAATACTTGCCGTTGGTGGGCATTCAGGAAAACAGCGAGTTGCCTAAAGGCCAGCCGCTGTTCGACAGCTTGTTCGTGTTCGAAAACGCGCCGGTGGAAGTTTCGGTGCTGGACCGTGCGCAAAGTCTCAACGCCACCTCGGATTCGGGCCGCACTCACACCAACTTCCCGTTGACGGCGGTCTGCTATCCGGGGGATGACCTGGGTTTGCACCTGTCCTACGACCAACGCTATTTCGACGAATCCACGGTCGAGCGCATGCTCGGTGAGTTCAAGCGACTGTTGCTGGCACTGGTCGAAGGCTTCCATGGCGACATGGCCGACCTGCCGCTGCTGGGCACCGAGGAACAGGACTTCCTGATCCATGGCTGCAACCAGAGTGAATACGAGTACCCGCTGGAGCAGAGCTACGTCGAACTGTTCGAAGCGCAAGTCGCCGAGCATCCACAGCGGATTGCCGCCAGTTGCCTGGATCAGCAACACAGTTATGTTGAGCTGAACCAGCGCAGCAACCGCCTAGGCTATGCGCTGATTGCCACCGGAGTCGGACTGGATCAACCGGTGGCGCTGCTCGCCGAGCGTAACCTCGATCTGCTGGGCATGATCATTGGCAGCTTCAAGGCCGGTGCCGGTTACTTGCCGCTGGACCCGGGCCTGCCGAGTCAGCGTCTGAGCCGGATCATCGACCTGAGCCGCACACCGTTGCTGGTCTGCACTCAGGCGTGTCGTGAACAAGCCGTCGCACTGCTGGAAGAGTTCGGTTGTGCCCACCGACCTCGATTGCTGGTCTGGGAAGACGTGCAGGCGAGCGAAGTTTCGGTGGCCAATCCAGGCATTTACAGCGGCCCGGACAACCTCGCCTATGTGATCTATACATCGGGTTCCACCGGCCTGCCGAAGGGCGTGATGGTCGAGCAGCGTGGCATGCTCAACAACCAGTTGAGCAAGGTGCCGTACCTGAAATTGAGCGGCGCCGATGTGATCGCCCAGACCGCTTCGCAAAGCTTCGACATTTCGGTCTGGCAGTTCCTCGCGGCGCCGTTGTTCGGTGCTCGGGTGGACATTGTGCCGAACAGCATCGCCCACGATCCGCAAGGCTTGCTGGCTCACGTCCAGAACCAGGGCATCACGGTGCTGGAAAGCGTGCCGTCGCTGATTCAGGGCATGCTCGCCCAGGACCGCATGAGCCTCGATGGCTTGCGCTGGATGCTGCCGACCGGTGAAGCGATGCCGCCGGAACTGGCGCATCAATGGTTGCTGCGTTACCCGGACATCGGCTTGGTGAACGCTTATGGCCCGGCGGAATGCTCGGACGATGTGGCGTTCTTCCGGATCGACCTGGCTTCGACCCGTGGCAGTTATCTGCCGATTGGCACGCCGACCGACAACAACCGTTTGTACCTGCTCGATGGCGCGCTGGAGCTGGTGCCGTTGGGGGCGGTGGGTGAGTTGTGCGTGGCCGGTACCGGCGTGGGTCGCGGCTATGTGAGCGAACCGTTGCGCACTGCGCAGGTGTTTGTGCCGAACCCGTTCGGCGCGCCAGGGGATCGCCTGTATCGCACCGGCGACCTGGCGCGTCGTCGCAGTGATGGTGTGCTGGAGTACGTCGGACGCATCGACCATCAGGTGAAGATTCGCGGTTACCGCATCGAACTGGGTGAAATCGAGGCGCGTTTGCACGAGCAGCCGGAAGTTCGCGATGCAGCGGTCGGTGTGCAAGAAGGCATCAACGGCAAGCATTTGGTCGGCTATCTGGTCGCGGCGGATTCGCCGCTGAACCCGAATGAACGACTGGAGCGCATCAAGCAGCGCCTGCGCGCCGAGCTGCCGGAGTACATGGTGCCGCTGCACTGGTTGTGGCTCGACAAAATGCCGCTCAACGCCAACGGCAAACTCGATCGAAAAACCCTGCCAGCACTGGAGATCGGCCAGTTGCAGAGCCAGGACTATCAGGCGCCGCGCAATGAGCTGGAACAGACCCTGGCGGATATCTGGGCTGAAGTGTTGAAGGTCGAGAAGGTCGGCGTTCGCGATAACTTCTTCGAGCTCGGCGGGCATTCTCTGCTGGCCACCCAGATCGCCTCGCGGGTGCAAAAAGCCCTGCAACGCAACGTGCCGCTGCGGGCGATGTTCGAGTGCAGCACGGTCGCGGAGTTGGCCGAGTACATCGACGGGTTGGCGGCGAGCGACATCACCGAAGAGAAGGTGGATCGGTTGAATGACCTGATGGCGGAGCTGGAGGGGCTTTAAAGTCAAAAGATCGCAGCCTGCGGCAGCTCCTACAGGTGTACGCCGAGACCCTGTAGGAGCTGGCGAAGCCTGCGATCTTTTGATCTTCAATCCGGTTGACTGCCAGTCCCCACCGGCTCAGTCTTCCCGTGCTTCTTTAATGGATCTTATTTCACCAAGGAGACAGTCGATGCCCTTCGTAACGGTTGATGGACAAGCGCTTCACTACGTAGATCAAGGCACAGGCCCGGCGGTTCTGCTGGCCGGCAGCTACCTGTGGGACCAGGCCATGTGGGCGCCGCAAATCAAGGCCCTGTCGCGGCACTATCGGGTCATCGCCCTGGACCTGTGGGGCCATGGCGAATCCGGGCGGATGCCCGAATGCACAGAGTCACTGGATGACGTAGCACGCCAGGCTCTGGCATTGCTCGATCATCTGGACATCCACAAGGTCACGCTGGTCGGTCTTTCGGTCGGTGCCATGTGGGGTGTTCGACTGGCGCTGTCGGCGCCGAAGCGGCTCAACGGTCTGGTGCTGATGGACACCTACGTCGGTGTCGAACCGGAACCGACCCGCCAATACTATTTCTCGCTGTTCAAGCAGATCGAAGACAGCGGTGTGATCTCGCCGCAGCTGCTCGATATTGTGGTGCCGATCTTCTTCCGTCCGGGCATTGATCCGCAATCGGCGCTGTATCAGGATTTCCGCGCCAAACTGGCTGCGCTGCCGGCCGACCGCTTACGTGAAAGCATCGTGCCGATGGGGCGGATTACCTTTGGTCGTGATGATCTGTTGCCGCGCCTGGGTGAACTGAACCCTGAAACCACGCTGTTGATGTGCGGCGATCAGGACAAACCGCGGCCGCCGTCGGAAACCAAAGAGATGGCCGAGTTGATCGGTTGTCCGTATGTGCTGGTGCCGGAGGCGGGGCATATCTCCAATCTGGAGAATCCGCAGTTTGTGACTGAGGCTTTGCTGGCATTTCTAGCCCAGAGAAATTAGTCGGTCATACAGACGCCATCGCGGGCAAGCCCGCTCCCACAGGAGGTCGTATAACCCGGTGGGAGCGGGCTTGCCCGCGATGGCGTTACTGCTGTCACCACAAATCCGACGGCCAAACTACTTACTTCGGCCCCAGAATCTTCATCAACTTGTCCGGCGACGGCGCGCCTTGCTGTTGTTGCAGCTGGCCCTTGTCGTCCATGTAGAAAATCGCCGGGGTGGCGGCCAGTTCCAGGTCTTCCATCAACTGCATGTTCGCCGCCAGTTTTGCCTGAATGGCAGGTGGCACGTCTTTCAACGCCTTGAGCGAACTTTCCTTGCCGGATTTCTCGTGGTCTGCCAGGGCTTTTTGCGGGTCCTTGGCGGCCAGCAGCGCGGCGGATTTGCCCGGGCTGTCTTCGCGAATGATGCCGACCATGATGTGCCGCAACTGCACCTTGCCGGCCTTGACCCACGGCCGCGCCTGTTCCCAGAACATGTTGCAGTACGGGCAATTCGGGTCGCTGAACAGATAGACGATTCGCGGTGCATCCTTGTTGCCGTCAGCGATCCAGTTGCTCGCTTCCATCTTGCCCCAGACTTCCTTGGCCATCGGTGCGTACACCAGTTTCTGCAGAGGCGCGCTGCTCAGGTCATTGCCATCGGCGTCGTACAGATTGCCGAGCAGCACATGTTTGCCGTCCGGGGTCAGGTACAGCGCCATGCCACGGTTCTGGTACTGCGCCGCATAACCGCGCAAACCATCAGGCGCATCGAAGGTGCCGACGATTTTCGCGCCCTTGGCTTCGATCTTCTTGATTGCTTCAGGCAGTTCTTCGGCCTGTACCGACGGCAGGTGCAGCAGGGCAGCACCCAAGGTAAGTGTCAGCAGGTGGCGGAGGCGGAGCATGGCAATTTCCTTGAAGGCGTGGCCGAGGTGGCCGGGTTCGGGGTGTCGAAGTGTTCCAGGGCGCGGGCCAGGCTCGCTTCAGAGAGTTCGCCCAGATGGCTGCCCAACAAGTACCCGTCAGGGTTATAGAACAGCGTAGTCGGCAATGCCATGGAACCCACGGCCTGACTCAATCGACCGCTGCCATCGAACAGCACGTTAGTCAGGCTCAGGCCTTGGGTTTCGAGGAAGGTGGCGACGCTCTGCATGCTTTCGCTCTGGTTGACGAACAGGAAGGTCAGGTCCGGGCGTTGTTGCTGGGCGTTTTCCAGCACTGGCATTTCCCGGCGGCACGGCGGGCACCAGGTGGCCCAAAGGTTGATGACCAGCGGACCGCCCTGGTAGTCGCTGAGCTGCACGGTTTGGCCGGCGGCATTACGCAGGGTGATCTGCGGCAGGCGCGTGCCTTGTTCGTAAATGCTCAGGGAGAAGGTCGCCAGCAGCCAGAATGCCAGACCGCTGCCCACGCCAAAGCCCAACGGCCGACGCAGGCCCGGGCGACGCCAGCCTCGATACAACGCGGCGAGCAACAGCACGACCACCCCCGGCCAGGCAAGGAACCCCCCGTCGCGCACGTCGATGATCTGCCACGGATCGTTGCGATAGTGCGCCCAGTAGGCGATCACGAAACCGACTCGGGCTGCCAGCATACCCAGCAGGAACAGGCTGAACAGCACCGACTCCGGGTTCTCGCCGCCACGCTTGGCCACCCGCCAGCCGACAAAAGTCGCCAGCGCCAGGGCACTGATCAGCAGCAGATGATTAAGCGCGATGGCAAAGGTGCCGAGGGTAAAGGTCAGCATTAACGAGCGTCTCGGGTGGTGGTCCAGCGTTGCAGGAAAGTGCCGGCATCGACCTCACCGGTGATGCGCTGGCTGCGGCGCTCGATGCCGTCGGTGCCGATCCACAACAGGCTTGGCGGCCCCGGCACTTTATAACGGCCGAGCAGTTCACGGCTGGCGGCATTGTCGGCGGTGACGTCCAGCCGTAGCAAGCGCACATCGCTGAGCGCTTCCAGCACTTGGGGTTTGCCGAAGACCTGTTTTTCCATGACTTTGCACGACACACACCAGTCGGCGTAGTAATCGAGCAGCACCCATTGGCCCTGGGCGCGGGCCGTGTCGAGTTCGCGTTGCAGGGCGACGGGATCCTTGACCGTGGTGAATGCATCATGGGCATTCGGTGCGGCGCCGCTGGTACGGCCGGCGCTGTACACCTGCAACGGCTGATAGGAATTGTCACTGCCCCCCGCCGCACCGATCACCAACAGGCTGCCCCACAGACCCAACAGCAGCGAACTGGCGCCGAACAGGTGGGCAACTCGGCCAAAACCTTGCGACTGCTTCCAGGCACTGCAGGCGGCGATCAGCAGCAAGGCACCGCATAAGCCGAGCCAGAGCGATTCATCCAGAACCGGGCGCAGCAACAGCAACGCGGTGGCGAGGAACAGGAAACCGAACACGCCCTTGAGCAGGTTCATCCACGCGCCAGGTTTGGGCAGGAAGCGATTACCGACGGTGACCAGCAACAACAGCGGTACACCGATGCCGATGCCCATGGCAAACAGAATCAGCGCGCCGTGCAGTGCATTGCCGCTCTGGGCGATATAGAGCAGGGCACCCGCCAATGGAGCGGTCATGCACGGTCCCACCAACAGGCCGGACAAGGCTCCCAGCACACCGGCGCCGATCAGGTTGCCACCGCGTTGGTTGCGCGAAACGTGTTCCAGCCGATCTCGCACGGCCACCGGCAATTGAAGCTCGAAGAACCCGAACATCGGCAAGGCCAGCAGCACGAACACCGCCGCAAAACTGCCCAACAGCCATGGATTCTGCAGCAGTGCCTGAAGGTTTGCGCCAAGCAGGGCAGCCAGCACACCCATCGCCGCATACACCAGCGCCATGCAGATCACGTAACTGCTGGCCAGGGCAAAGCCGCGTTTGGGCGTGGCGCCACTGCCGACAATCAAACCCGCCAGAATCGGCAACATTGGCAGCGAGCAAGGGGTGAACGCCAGCAGCAGCCCCAGGCCGAAGAACACCAGCAGGCTCCAGCCCAGCGCCCGTTGTTGCAGGTCACTGGCCAGGGACTGATCAGGTGCTTGTTCATTGAACGCGGCCAGGACGTTACTGGCGCCAAGGTCGACCACTTGAGTCTGCGGCGGATAACACAAACCGGCATCGGCGCAGCCCTGGAAGCCCACTTTGATCTGCCCGGCGGCACCGGCCGGGATCTTCAGCTCCAGGCCCTGGCGATAGACCTGTTGTTCGCCGAAAAACTCATCGCTGTGGGACTCGCCTTCGGGCAATGCAGGTATGTGCTCAGAGGATAAGTCATCGAATTTCAGGCGTCGCTGATACAGGTAATAACCGTCGGCAATCTGCCAATAGAGCTGGGTTTCGCCGGACTCAAGGCGCTCGGAGGTGAAGATGAACGCTTTTTCCACCGGGAGAAAATCGGGTTGGGTCTCGAACGGATTCGTTCCTGCCTGGGCTACACCCGAGATCAACAGAACAAAGAATAAAAACAGTCGACGCATGGGTAAGCCTTATCCCTGTGCAAGTGAGATGCACAATGGGCAGCGGCGATTAACCGATGATTAACCGTGCCCTGCCTTGTGGCAATGGCGCTTGCGGCATAATGTCCGCTTAATCGGCTAACGGCTTAATCACCTTTTTTCTACGGGGCTCACCATGCACGTACTGGTTTGCGAAGACGATGAGCTGATTGCCAGCGGCATCGTTGCCGGTCTCACGGCCCAAGGCTTGACCGTGGAGCACGTAGCCACGGCGTCCGCTGCGCGGGCGATGCTCAAGGTCGCGGAGTTCGACGTGATGGTGCTGGATCTTGGCTTGCCCGATGAAGACGGCCTCAAGCTGTTGCAGCAGTTGCGCCATCAGGGTCTGGAGATCCCCGTGCTGATTCTGACGGCCCGTGACTCGGTCACCGACCGGGTCGACGGCCTGCAAGCCGGCGCCGACGACTACCTGCTCAAACCGTTCGACCTGCGCGAACTTGCCGCGCGCCTGCACACCTTGCTGCGACGAGTGGCGGGGCGCAGTGTCAACCTGATCGAGCACGGTCGTTTGACCTACGACCCGAGCAGCCGCGAAACCCTGCTCGGCGGCCAATCGGTGGATTTGTCGCGCCGTGAGCAATCGTTGTTGCAAGCCTTGCTGCATAACCGTGGCCGGGTACTGTCCACCGAGCAACTGAAAGACAGCGTCTACGGTTTCAACGACGAACTGGAAAGCAATGCCCTTAACGTCCATATCCATCACCTGCGGCGTAAACTCGGCAACGGCATCGTCGAAACCGTACGCGGCCTGGGTTACCGCCTGGGGCCGGCCGATGGCGGAGAGCAATCGAAGTGATGAGCCTGCGTTTGCGCCTGAGCCTGACCCTCGGCGCCGCGTTTGCGCTGATCTGGGCCCTGGCCGCCGCCTGGATGCTCAGTGATCTGCGTAACCAGATGATGTTTTCCCTCGACCAGCGGCTGGTGGCCTCGGCGCGGATGGTCGCCGGCCTGATGGAGCAATTGCCGGCGTTGCCAAGCAAGGGCGAGGGTACCGATTTCAGCGCCGAACAATTGAACATCCCTGGCGGCATGGCCTGTCAGGTCAGCTCGTTGCGCGGCGAGATTCTGGCTCGCAGTCACAGCAATCCCGAGCAAGCACTGGAAGCCGAGAAAATGGGCTTCCGCGATCAGATGATCGACGGCGCCTCGTGGCGCAGCTTCACCCTGGCGCGGGGCGATGTGCGTATTACCACCGCCGACCGGCAGATCGAGCGCGAAGCGCTGAACATGTCTATCCTGCTGGCGGCTTCGGTGCCGGTCGGCGTGGCGCTGCTCGGTTGCCTGTGCCTGTTGTGGCTCGGCATCGGCCAGGGGCTGGCACCGCTCAATCGTATGCGCGATGCGTTGATGCGCCGCAGCGCCGATTCTCTGGAACCGTTGCAGATCCAGCCGCTGCCCAGCGAATTGCAACCGCTGCTGGAAACCCAGAATCAGCTGTTCCTGCGCATTGGCAAGACCATCGAACGCGAACGGCGCCTGACCGGTGATGCCGCGCACGAGTTGCGCAGCCCATTGACTGCCATCAAAACCCATCTGCAAGTGGCGCGCATGACCGAAGGCAGCGCTCGGGATCAGTCCCTGGCCCGGGCCGAAGAGGGCGCCGACCGTCTGCACCGCACCCTTGAACAATTGCTGCTGCTGGCACGCGTCGAGGGCAGTCTGTCGTTCGATGATGGTGTGCAATGCAGCGCCGAACAGGTGGCGAAACTGGCGATTCAGGATGCGGCCAGCGGTGATCGTCGGCGGATCAGGTTTCAGTTGCCGGCCACAGTCTCCGATGCGCCACTGCATATGCCCTCGGTGTTGTCGATTGCAGCGTTGCGCAACTTGCTCGACAACGCCCTGCGTCATACCCCAGGCGATGGGGCGGTGGAGCTGAGCCTGGAAACCACCGACAATCGCGTGCGCTTTTTGGTCCGCGACCACGGTCCGGGGATTGCCGAAGACGACTTGCAATACCTGACCCAACGCTTCTGGCGCAACGGCCAGAGCACCGGTTGCGGTCTCGGCCTGGCGATTGTCCAGGCCATCGTCCAGCGCTGCGGCTGCACCCTGCATTTCGACAGCCGGCCGGATGGTTTGCGGGTTGAATTGACGATGCCGTTGCAACCGGTGTGATGGTTTGGGAGCGGGCTGTCAGTCACATCATTGTTGAATGTGTCGCCACCATCGCGAGCAGGCTCGCTCCCATATTTTGATCGGGGTAGCCATAGGTTCCGTGATCAACACAAAACCACTGTGGGAGCGAGCCTGCTCGCGATAGTGGCGACTCGGTGTCCCAGATAAACCAAGACAGTTGCTCCCACATTTGTTCTGCGTCGCACACCAAATGTAACGGCTCTCCATTAGCCACCCGGCCCCCCACAGCGTTATCGTCCCTGGCAGCTTTGACTCAATGGATTGAGGTAACAGCGCCATGGATGCATCGATACACATCAGCAAGGCAACGTCTGCCGACGCCGGCATCATCAGCCGGATCGTCGAGCGCTCCATTCGCGTCGGCTGCGCGCTCGACCACCGCAACGATCCGCGAACCGTCGCCACCTGGACCCACGACAAAACCATCGAACACATACAGCCCTGGCTGGCTGACCCGCGGTTGTACCTGAACATCGCCCTGTTGCAGGACAAACCGATCGGCGTCGCCATGGCGGCGATCAGCGGCAAGGTCGCGTTTTGTTACGTGCAGCCGGAATGGTTTCGACGAGGCGCCGGGCAAGCGCTGGTGCTCGATCTCGAGGCTTGGTTGATCGCACGCGGTTTACCTCAGGCGCGGCTCAACAGCACCCGGACCGGTGAGGCGTTTTACCACCGTCTGGGTTATCGGGCTTGTGCTGAAACCTTCACCGTGGCGGGACTCCACGCCATTCCCATGCATAAGGCGCTGTCGTCACCTTCATAGAAAGCGGGGCGAGGGCCTAAATCCCTGCGGTCCTGATGCGTTTCCAGAACAGGAAAACCTGCAAGTGCGCCCCGTGACCGGAACGCGCACCTGCCCGGTGTGCAGTTTTGGTCACTATCAGCAGCGTATTGAGGGGTCGAGAGATGTCAGTCGCTACCAGCCTTATCGAAGATCAGCCGGCCCGGATCGTCCCGACGCCTGCCGAGACGCTTTATCAGTTTATCGAATCGCCATTGCTGGCCCGTCAGAGCCAGCAGGAATCGAACGCCCGCAGCTACCCGAGGCGTATTCCCCTGGCACTCAAGCGCGCCAAGGGCATTTATGTCGAGGATGTCGAAGGCCGCAGTTTCATCGATTGCCTGGCCGGTGCGGGGACTCTGGCCCTGGGGCACAACCATCCGGTGGTGATCGAAGCGATCCAGCAAGTGCTGACCGATGAACTGCCGCTGCACACACTCGACCTGACCACGCCGGTGAAGGATCAGTTTGTTCAGGACCTGTTCGGTCTGTTGCCGCCGGCATTGGCCGCTGAAGCGAAGATCCAGTTCTGTGGCCCGACCGGCACCGACGCCGTGGAAGCCGCGCTGAAACTGGTGCGTACCGCCACCGGGCGCAGCACCGTGCTGTCGTTCCAGGGCGGTTACCACGGCATGAGCCAGGGCGCGCTGAGCCTGATGGGCAGTCTGGGGCCGAAAAAGCCGTTGGGTGCCTTGCTCAGCAGTGGCGTGCAATTCATGCCGTATCCCTACGATTATCGTTGCCCGTTCGGGCTCGGCGGCGCGCAGGGGGTGCAGGTCAACCTGAATTACCTGGAAAACCTGCTGAGCGATCCAGAGGCCGGCGTGCAACTGCCCGCTGCCGTGATCGTCGAAGCGGTGCAGGGCGAGGGCGGGGTGATTCCAGCCGATCTTCACTGGTTGCGTGGTTTGCGGCGTATCACCGAGAAGGCCGGCGTAGCGCTGATCGTCGATGAAATCCAGAGCGGTTTTGGCCGTACCGGCAAGATGTTCGCCTTCGAGCACGCCGGGATCACTCCGGACGTGGTGGTCATGTCCAAGGCCATCGGCGGCAGCCTGCCACTGGCAGTGGTGGTCTATCGCGACTGGCTCGACACCTGGCTGCCAGGTGCCCATGCCGGGACCTTCCGTGGTAATCAAATGGCCATGGCCGCAGGCTCTGCGGTGATGCGCTACCTGACCGAGCACAAGGTTTGTGAGCACGCTGCTGCCATGGGCGAGCGCTTGGGTGAGCACTTGCGCATCCTGCAACGGGACTTCCCGCAACTGGGCGACATTCGCGGACGCGGCTTGATGCTGGGCGTTGAACTGGTCGACCCGACTGGTGCGCCGGATGCACAAGGCCATCCACCGATATTCGCTCGCCTGGCGCCGCTGGTGCAACGCGAGTGCCTCAAGCGTGGGTTGATCCTCGAACTGGGCGGGCGTCATGGCGGTGTCGTGCGTTTCCTGCCGCCGCTGGTGATCACGGCCGCAGAAATCGATCGCGTGGCCGAGATTTTCGGCAGGGCCATGGCCGCCGCCACTGCCAGCCTCTAAATTTTTCGGCGCCTCGAACGTTCCTTCTATATAACGGCTGCACACGTCGTGCAGCCCACCCCTACAGCGATGGAGAGACAGCATGACGTCAGTATTCGACCGCGAGGACATCCTCTTTCAGGTCGTGGTCAACCACGAAGAGCAATACTCGATCTGGCCCGACTATAAGGCCGTGCCGCAAGGCTGGCGTACCGTAGGCAAGAGCGGCCTGAAAAAGGAATGCCTGGCCTACATCGAAGAAGTCTGGACCGACATGCGTCCGCTGAGCCTGCGCCAGAAAATGGAAGAGCAGGCGGCCGTGGCTCACTGAGCTGTCAAGTGAGACGCGGAGCGTCTCTGGCTGCATTCCCACGCAGAGCGTGGGAACGAAAAGCCCGCTGAACCGGTGACGGTCAGCGGGCTTTTTCAGGTCTGGAGGTTTATGTCGCCTGTCAGACCGTCATCGCGGGCAAGCCCGCTCCCACAGTGGATTGGTGTTGTTGCATAAATAGAGTGAACACCACAAATCCCTGTGGGAGCGGGCTTGCCCGCGATGAACGATAACGCGGTCCAACTGACGTTACGCGCCGCTCAACCCCTTGATCACCTGATCCACATTCCCTTCCAATTCGGCCACCGGGTCCGCCGCATCCACACTCAACACCACCAACCGACTGCCAGCCAGCGAGATCACCGCTTTCACCGCATCCGACGGCTGTCGATGATGCAACACTACCGCCACGTCATGGTCCTTGAGCATCGCACCCAATTGCTTCAGGGCTTCGGGTGTCCACTCGGCATCCGGCCGTGCGTCGAGGCCGATCAGCTCCAGGTTGAGGCCGCCGATCAGGTAGCCGAAATGATCGCTCAGGCTCATCACACTCAGGTTGTCGGCATTGGCCAGCCGTGACTCACTGTCGGCGCTGAGCTTGAGCAGGCGCTGTTTGAGCGCTGCCAGGTTGGCGTCGATCGTCGGTTTGGCCGCTGGCGCCAGGCGCACCAGGTCCGCCGCCATGACATCCGCCATTCGCCCCATGTTGTTGCTGGAAAGCCACGGCTGGCTGTTCAAACCATCGACCTTGCTGCCGGGCTGCACGGCGATGCCGGGCAGGGCGCCGTCCACCGGACGGGCGGCGTCGACTTCGACGATACGGATATTGCTGCGCCGGGATATCGGGTACAGCGGGTCATCCGCCCACAGCGAGCGCAGGCCAATCACTGCATCGGCGTCGGTCGCCAGTTTGGCCAGCGCCGGAGCGCCACGGCCAGTGAAATAGGCGGTCTGCCGGCTGCCCGGCAGATTGTCCGGCGCGGCCCGTTCCAGTTTGACCTCGGTACCTTTGAGCAACACTTCGCCCAGACCATAGGTGATCGGCAAGGACGCCAGTACGCGCAACGGTTTGGCGCTGTCCGCCGCAAAGCAAGTATTGGCCAGACCGCACAGGGGCAATGTGAAGGTCAGTGCCAGGGTCAGTTGACGCAGAGAAAAAGACATTTATCCGAGGTTCCCTTTCAGACTTGGGACGATGCCGCGAGCGATGGCGGCCAGGGCGAAGGCGATACCGGCCACCAGAATGATCGCGGCACCGGACGGGATAGGCAGGTCAAAGACAATCGGCGCGAGAATTCCACACAGCGTGCTCACCGTGGCGATCAGCACCGAACACCAGAAGAACCCCTTCAGTGACTGGCTGAGCAAACGCGCGGCTGCCGCTGGAATCACCAACAGGGCGCCGACCAGAATCGCGCCGATGACTTTCACCGCCGCCACGGTGATCAGGGTCACCAGGATCACGAACAGGTAATCCAGGGTCTTCACCGCCACACCGCGTACCGCCGCCAGTTGTGGGTTGAAGCTGGCGAGCATGATGCGGTTGTACAGCGGCAGGGCCAATGCCATCACCAGCGAGCCGACGATGGCCAGCACCAGCAGATCATTGCCGTTGACCGTCAGCACCGAACCGAACAGCACGTTTTCCAGAATGTGCACGTTGATCTTGCCCGCCAGAATCAACAACAGGCTGGCGCCCAAGGCCAACGACACGGAAAGGAACACGCCGATCAACGTATCCGGCGCCAGCCCTGTGCGGTTGCGTAAATAGTTGAGCAAGATGCCGAACAGCAGGCAGTAACCGAACAGGCTGCCATAAGGCCCGGTGTAGGGCTCGCCGAGCAGAATGCCGATGGCCACGCCGGTCAGCGCCGCGTGACCCACCGCTTCGGAGAAAAACGCGAAACGCTTGACCACCACCAGCGTGCCCAAACCGCCCAGCACCGGGCCGATCAGCAACCCGGCGAGCAGGGCGTTGACCACAAATCCATAGGCCAGCGCTTCCGGCAGATAACCCGACGAGGCCCAACTCTGGACCATCAAACGAAAGGCTTCGTAACTCATCAGGCAGCACTCCGGGGATGGGTCGAGAACAAGGTCAGCAGGCGCTCCGGGGTCAGCGCCTGTTTCGGCGTGGCATCGAACAGCACCCGGCGATTGAGCCCGGTGACCCGGTCCGCCAGACGCCCGACCGCTTCCAGATCATGCTCGATCCACAGCACGGTGATGCCGCTCTGGCGCCAGTCGTCCAGCAGCCGTTCGAACACTTGAATGCCGGCCTCATCGAGGGCCGACATCGGTTCGTCGAGCACCAGCAACTGTGGCGCCGGAATCAATCCTTGGGCCAACAAAACCCGCTGGCGCTCACCGCCAGACAACGCACCCATGCGCCGCTTGCGCTTGTCCTGCATGCCGACCCGTTCCAGCGCCTCGCCGATGGCCGTCGCGTAATGCTTGCTCAACCCGAGGAATGCCGGACGCCGCTGACACATGGCGGCCATGAAATCATCGACGGTCATCGGCAAACCTCGATCGAACTCCAGCGCCTGGGGCACGTAGCCGATGGTCCCCGGTTCACCGGGCCATCGCAGGCTCAGGCGACCCTGATGCGGCATTTGCCCGAGCAGGGTCTTGATCAGCGAACTCTTGCCGCCACCGTTGGGGCCGACCAGGGCATGCACGCTGCCGGGCCGGACCTGAAAGGTTACCTTGTCGAGGATGGTCGTGCGGCCCAGCGTCAGGCTGACCTCGGCGAAATCCAGCGTCGGCCCCGAAACCTGTGGGAGCGAGCCTGCTCGCGAATGCGGTGTGTCATTTAACGATGATGTTGACTGACTGGACGCTTTCGCGAGCAGGCTCGCTCCCACAGGGGATTCAGTGATGGTCTCTTTAGCCGTCATGCGCCTGACTCCTGAATCGCCCGAACCACGGTGTTGAGGTTGCCGGTCATTTCCTTTTCGTACTTGTCGGCGGTGTACTCGCCATAGGAAATGTGCGACAGCGGATACAGCTTCACCCCGGATTCACGCTGGATGGTCTCGACGTAAGTGGACGGGAAATCCATCTCCGAGAAGATCACTTTCACGTCCAGTTCCCGCAGTTGATCGATGGTCTTTTTCAGCTGGCTGGGGCTCGGTTCGATACCGTGGGCCGGCTCGACCACGGCGGTCACTTCCAGGCCGAACTCGCGCAGCAAATAGTCGTAGGCGGCATGGACCGTGGCCACGCGCAGCTCGGCGTTCGGCGCCTGGGTCAGTTTGGCCAGGGCGTCGGCGCGCATCTGCCGCAGGCGTTTGCCATAGGCGCGGGCGTTCTGGGTGTAGGTTTTGGCATTGGCCGGGTCGAGCTTGCCCAGTTCCCGGGCGATGTTGTTGACCTGGGCAATCGAGGCGCTGATCGACAGGAACGTGTGCGGATTGACGACCTTGCCGGCACCCCGGGCAGCGACGCCGGTGGCGGCGAGCAAGGGCACGTTTTCGTTGGCTTCGATGACCTTGATGTTCGGGGTTTCGCTGGCGGCGATCATGCGGTCGGCGAAGTCGTCATGCCCCACGCCATTGAGCACGATCACGTCCAGCCCGCTGATGCGTTTGATGTCCTCGGCTCGCGGCTCGTAGGCATGCGGGTTGAAACCGGCCTGAATCAGCGGCACCACCTCGGCCTTGTCGCCGACGATGTTGGCTACGTAGCTGTAATAAGGGTGCAGGGTGATGCCGATGCGCAGGCGCTTGGCTTCATCGGCACTGGCCTGTGGTGTCAGCAAACAGGCAAACAGGCCGACCAGCAGCAGGTGCAAAAAAGGACGTTGAGATGAACTAGGCATGGGGAAGCGGTCTTCTCTCGGGTGAAGGCGGGGGTTCAATGCCGATGCTGGCGGGTAACGCCGGCATCGAATTGCGCGACGATCTGCTGCCAGCCGGCGCTTTCGAGCGCGGCGTCAGTCAGATCAGTCGGGGTAGTGAGGGCTTTGCCGCGATTGAGCCAGACGTCTGGAGCATCGTCGTCAGCGGTCAAACGCAACAAAAACGAGCCGGCCACGGTTGGAGTCTGGCTTTGGCCGAAGTAAGCCTTGGCGTCCAGTAACTGCCAGGCATGACCGCCACGGCTGACAGAGCTGGCATCCTGGGCAAACGGCGCGAAACCTTCATCGGCGAGCGTGGCGGGTCTGGGCAGCGCCTGCTGTTCCTGACGCAACAGATGGATTTCATCCAGCGTAACCCGCAGGTCGGCGTAGATGCCTTGCTCGGATGCGCTCAGGTCGCGACGGGCATCCAGTTGATGGCTGCCAACGCTGCTCACCTCCCGGGACTCGCCGCGCCAGGCGACCACCGAGCCGGCAACCGCCAGGATCATCAGGCACAACAGCATTACGTAGAGGGTTTCATGGCCGGCACCGGCCGGGCGAACAACTTGGGTGGTTGGTGTCGTCATGCTCAGGGCGCCTCGATGTCGGCTTGGTCGATCTCGACGACGTGGCCGGGACCGGCGTCGAACAGCACATAGAACTCGGCGCCGGGTTTCTTGAACGTCAGGGTCGAATCGGCACCGAGTTTGCCCGGCACCAGAATGGTTTCGTCGTAGCCGATCACATCCAGGGTCACGCCCGGCGCGCCGCTGCCGTCGGAGAAACCGCCAGTGCAACGGATCTGCTCGGCGTCGATGGCCTTGCATTCGCACATCGGGTTATGGGCCAGAACGCTGGTGCTGAAGGCGGCGCCGAGCACCAGTAAAACGAGGCGAAAAGCGTTGGTCATGGTTTGCCACCTTGTGTGTTCAACCACGCGACGGTGGCCGGGGATGCCTGGCTCAGGGGGATGGACGCTTGGTGCATGGCGCCGTCCCAGCCTTCCATGGTGATCCACAGCTCAGCGTCGTTTTTGGTCTTTTCGGCTACCGGCAGCGCGGCGCCCATGCGGTACGGTGTGCCGAAGAAAATCACCCCGGCGGCGCGCAAGCTGCGCGGTTTGCCAATGCGCAGGTAGGTCGCCTTGACCTGATCGCGACAACTGTCGCAGAGCGCCGCATTGAAGGACTTCAGGTAGCCGGCCGGGCCGTCGGATACGGGGGCTTCGCTGCGCAACTCGGCCAGGCGCAGGCTCCAGGGGCCGACCTGAACCTCACCGATGTCCCGCTCACCCAGGCCGGTGTCACCGCGAAGCAGTGCCGCGTCGGCGAAGTATTTGGGCATGAACCCCAGCGGCACCAGCAACAGCAGCACATTGATGTGGAAGCGCCAGGTGTGCCAGAAACGGCTTAGCGGCGAGCGCGGTTTTTCTGCTGCGACCTGGCTCATCGGCTGACCTCCGTGACTTCGCGGCCCATGGCCGGCTGACTGGCCACCGCAATCCGTGGACGCTTGTTGCTGCGCTTGAGGGCATTGGCCGTGGCCAGGGCGGTGCGTTTGGTCCAGATCAGCAGGCCGCTGAGGACCATCATGCTCAGGATCAAGCCGAAGAAGAACCAGATCAGTTTGATCCAGATGCCGCCGAAATCGCCGGTGTGCAGTGGGCGCATGGATTCGGTCACCAGCTCCAGACCCGAACGGTCCGACAGCAGGCGCGTGGCGGAGATGTCACCGGTGTACGGGTTGACCTCGGCGCTCTGGTAGATCAACGGGTACCCGCTGCGTCCGCTCACCGAAAGGTGGCTATAGGCATTGGCGGGGAGGCTGACAGAGCTGTCTTCCAGACCGGGAATGCGTTCCTTGGCCTCGCGGATCGCGCTTTCCAGGCTGATCATCGGCGCCGGTGCACCATCGACGGTGAGCGGCACGCTCTCACGCGGGACGACGGGCGCGACCGGTGCGGTAGAAATCGAAATATGGTTATCGAACAGGATCGCCTCAATCATGAACCAGGTGCTGGTGACGGAAATCACCGCAATGAACCAGATCGACCAGATGCCGCTGAGCCGGTGAAAGTCGCCCCAGAAAATCCGTGCGCCATGACGAATGCGCAGGGTCGGTCGCAAGAAGCCTTTCCAGAACCGTTTGTAGACCACAAGCCCGGTCACCAGCGAAGCCAGCATCGGCAGCCCGAGGAACGACACCAGATACCAGCCCCAGCTGTAGCCGTTGGTGAACGGCACCAGCCACCAGCCATGCAGTGCGCGAGTAAAGGCCTGAAAGTTGAATTGGGGAGCAGTGCCCTGAATCACCCCGCTGTAGGGGTTCACATAGACCGTCACCGAGCGCCCGTCCGGGTAACTGACCTTCACGTCCAGGGCGAAATGCGACTCGTCGGGGCGGTTGATACGCTCGACCAGCGTTTGGGGTTCGGCCTTTTTGATGGCGGCGATGATCTGGTCATAGCTGAGCAGCGGCGCGTCGTCCGAAGGCGGGCTGGCGCGCATTTGCGGGTTGGCCAGCCAGACGATTTCCTGACTGACCACCGCCAGGGTGCCGGTCACACAGACGATCAATACAAAAAACCAGATGGGCAGCGCCAGCCAGCTATGGACCAGAAACCAGAGTTTTGAGCGGGATTTCTTCGACATGATTAAAGGTCTTGTTTCGATGAGAGGACCGCTGCTGTGGGCTTCCCAGCGTTGCGGTCCACGAAAAGTCCGATCGTGGCTTTTGCCTACGCGACCGACTGCATCTAAATAAGACGTATGAGCATCGAAAATCCCGAAAGGGGATATGAAAGTAAATGTTTCGTGTTTCTGCCTGGCGTGGGAGGAGGCTTGTTTGCGAAAGCGGTCTGACAGTCAACATTGATGTTGAATGGGATGGCTCCTTCGCGAGCAAGCCCGAACACTCACTGAAAAACTTAACCCTGTTTAAACATCTCCTTGGCCCGCTGTTCGATCTGCTCCTGAGTCAAATCCTCCTTGCGCGTAGCCAGAAACCACAAATGCCCATAGGGATCCTTCAAGGTCCCCGAACGGTCGCCGTAAAACTGATCCTTGACCTCGGACACCACCGTGGCACCGGCATCGATTGCCTGTTTATAGGACTTGTCCACATCGTTCACATACAAATGCAGCCCCACGGACGGCGATGTGTCCGGGTTGCTCAATGGCCCCTGATCGCACGGTGTGCCCAGCATGATCGGGCAGTCGCCGATGCGCAGTTCGGCATGCCCGATGCCACCATCGGGCATGGCCAGGCGCATGACTTCGGTGGCGCCAAAGGCCTTTTTGTAGAAGTCGATGGCTTCGGCAGCTTTCTGAATGCCCAGGTAAGGGGTGATGCTGTGATAACCCTCTGGAATGGGTTTGACGTTCATGACGGTTCTCCCTTTATTGTTGTGGAATTAAGGTGTTCCTTCGCCGATTTCCGGTCGAACAACTATAGGTCAACCCCTTCACCGCAACCGAGTGCCCGACGAGCAGTAGCGCTACAAAGCGCCGGGATTCTGAAACCTCATTGGCTGACAGGACGCCTTCGCGAGCAAGCCCGCTTGCACTGCACGCTGATCGGCTAGATCGACAACTGCATCAAACGCTCGCCCTGCAGGTTTTCCGTGGGGCGGCGTTTGTTCACCGCCAGTTCGCCGATCTTGATCAGCCGTGTGCGGGTCACATTGCGGCTCAACCCCAGCAGGGCAGCGGTGTGCACCTGGTTGTAGTGGCTGAAGCGATAGGCCGCCCGTAACAACGCATCTTCGACTTTCTCGTGCAGCGCGCCGGCCTGTTCCTCGAAGAGCTTTTGAAAGGCCCGATCGAGCAAGGCTTCCGGTGAGTCGTCGACGCTGGCGTGGTGGTCGTCCTGACGTTCGATGCGCATGTTCGACAGGCGCAGGTCATCGCGCTCGATCACACCGTTGCGGCAGATCAGCAGGGTGTGATGAATGACGTTTTCCAGTTCGCGGATGTTGCCCGGCCAGCTGTAACTGCGCAGTTTGTGTTCGGCTTCCTTGCTGATGGTGATGCTGCCGTAACCCAGGCGCTGGCTGTAGGCTTCGATGAAATGCCGGGTCAGCGGCAGGATGTCGCCGGGGCGCTCGCGCAACGGGCTCAGTTCCAGACTGACCACGTCGAGGCGGTAATACAGATCTTCGCGAAAGTGCCCGGCGTTGATGGCTTTTTCCAGTTGCACATTGGTCGCCGCCAGTACCCGCACATCGATGGGAATGCTCTTGCGCGAACCCAGTCGCACCACTTCGCGCTCCTGTAGCACCCGCAGCAACTTCACTTGAATCGCCATCGGCAGATCGCCGATTTCGTCGAGGAACAAAGTGCCGCCATCGGCCTCTTCGAACCAGCCGGCCTTGGCGCTCAATGCCCCGGTGAAGGCGCCTTTCTCATGGCCGAACAGCTCCGCCTCCACCAGCGATTCGGAGAACGCGCCGCAGTTCACCGCCACGAACGGCCGGTTGCGGCGGGCGCTGAGGTTGTGGATATGCCGCGCCACCAGCTCCTTGCCGGTGCCGGTTTCGCCGATGATCAGCACGCTGGCTTCACTTGGCGCGACCTGCTGCAAGTGCGCGAGCAGGGCTTGGGATTTCGGGTCTTCGAACACCTGCGCCGTGGCGCGGATCGAGGTGGCCAGGGCGGGCGAGGGCGGTAAGGTCAGCAGTTGCATGGGGCAGGCTCCATGAGTTGAAAGCTATGAATAGAAGGTCGGCGTCGGCAGGGACTGGTTCAGTGCCCAGTCACCCAGTTCATGGAGTTTGTAATCCAGCGGATCGTGCAGGGTTTGCGTGCGCAGGTTGCGCCAGTGACGGTCCAGTCGCAGTGAGGTATGCGTCGAGCGGGCGCCGGTCACTTCGAACAAACGGCTGCACAGCTCCAGGCCATTACGCGTGGCGGCAACCTTGGCGGTGGCGATGGCGGTGGCCAGATGTCCGCGCTCCTCGGCGCTGAGGTTCGGGCCCTTGGCCCAGGCCTTGTCGAGCAATTCGGCGGCCCGTGCCACCAGCAGCCGAACGCCTTCCAGAGCCACCCAGAGCTCGCCGTAATGGCCGAGCACATAAGGATCCTGACGCACATCCGGAGCGCTGGATTTGTGCCACGGACGGGTTTCGGTGAGGGTGTATTGCCGCGCTTCTTCAAAGGCACCTTCGGCGATGCCGAGGAACATATGGGTGAACGTGAGCTGGGCGATCAATGGGCGCAAGCAGGCAAACGGCGTGCTCAACGGGCCGGGGTCGAGCAGCAGTTCCGACTCTTCGACCCGCACCCGTTCGAACGTGGCGCTGCCGCTGTCGGTCTGACGCTGACCCATGTTGCTCCAGTCGTTGTGCAGCGTGATGCCGCTGCGCCCGCTGGGAATCGCGGCGATCAACAGCTTGCCGCCGGCACTCTCGTCGACGGCCGAGGCGATCAGCATTTCCGAGTCGCTGGCGCCGGAGCAGAAACTTTTCTTGCCGGAAAACTCGCGCCAGCCACCGAGATTTTTTACCACGGTGCGGGTATCCAGCGGGTTAAGCGCGTTGCCCCAGAACCAGTTCTTGCGCGCCGTCTGTTCAAACCACGGCTGCCACTGCTCGGGCCGGGCGAACAGGCGCACGGTGGCGAGCATCAGGTGATGAAAACCGAAGACATGGGCGATCGAACTGTCGACCTTGGCGAACTCGCGCACGATGGTCAGGGTTTCGCTCCAGCTGGCGCCAAGGCCGCCGTATTGGGTGGGAATGCTTAATGCGAGCAGGCCGCTGTGGCGCAAGGCGTCGCGTTCGGCTTTTGGCGTTCCGCCGCGTTCATCGCGCTCGACAGCAGTCAGGGCAAACTCGCCGGCCAGTTGGCGGGCGGTCTGCAAAGGGGGCAACAGGGCGCTCAGCGGCTTGGCAGTCACACGGGGTTCCTCATGGAGTTCGGCGCAATCCCCTGTGGGAGCGGGCCGTGGCTTTGGCGGGCAGCACATCATTGGCGATCATTTCGCCAAACGGCCCGGTAAGGTTGGTGACGCCTCGTCCGGCCAGGCTGGCATACGGCTCGGGCAGCAGCGGAAACACCAGTTCGGCAAAGCGATAAGCCTCTTCAAGATGCGGGTAGCCGGAGAAGATGAAACTGTCGATCCCCAGGTCCGCGTATTCCTTGATCCGTGTGGCGACTTGCTGCGGATCGCCCACCAATGCCGTCCCGGCACCGCCACGCACCAGACCGACGCCGGCCCAGAGGTTGGGGGCGATTTCCAGGTTGTCGCGACGGCCGTCATGCAGCGCGGCCATGCGCCGCTGGCCTTCGGAGTCGAAGCGCGAGAACGAGTTCTGCGCCGCCGCGATGGTCTCGTCGCTGATGTGCTCGATGAGTTTACCGGCGGCTTTCCAGGCCTCTTCGGCGGTTTCGCGGACGATCACGTGCAAGCGAATCCCGAACTTCACCGTACGACCGTTGCGCGCCGCGCGCTCACGCACGTCGGCGAGCTTTTCAGCCACGGCGGCGGGTGGTTCGCCCCACGTCAGGTAGACGTCGACCTGTTCGGCAGCCAGGTCATGAGCCGCCTCGGACGAACCACCGAAATACAGCGGCGGATAAGGTTTCTGCACCGGTGGATACAGGGCCTTGGCATTCTGCACCCGCAGGTGTTTGCCTTCGAAATCCACCGCTTCGCCTTGCAGCACGCGACGCCAGATCTTCAGGAATTCGTCGGTGACTTCGTAGCGTTCGCTGTGATCGAGAAAACTGCCGTCGCCACGGTTTTCATCCGGATCGCCGCCGGTCACCACATTGATCAGCAAGCGGCCGTTGGACAGGCGATCCAGGGTCGCGGCCATCCGCGCCGAGACCGTCGGCGAGATGATCCCCGGACGGATCGCGACCAGATACCGCAGGCGTTCGGTCAGCGGCACCAGGGCCGAGGCGATCACCCACGAGTCCTCGCAGGAGCGTCCGGTGGGAATCAGCACACCGTGGTAGCCGAGACTGTCGGCGGCCTGAGCGACTTGTTTCAGGTAGTTGAGCGTCACCGGGCGCGCGCCTTGAGTGGTGCCCAGGTAATGGCCGTCGCCGTGGGTCGGCAGAAACCAGAAAACATCCATGAAGAGATCCTTAGGCGATTTTCAGCAGATTTTTTGGGTGTACGCCGAACAACGGCGCCGCGCGTTCTGCAGCAAGACGAATGCGGGCCTTCAAGGGCTCACTGGTTATTTGGTAATTGGAGAAGTCGGCTTCGGTGGCGTACACGCCAATCGGCAGGGTCAGGGCCTGGAAGAAGCTGAACAGCGGCCGCAACTGATGATCGAGCACCAGCGCGTGACGTTCGCTGCCACCGGTGGCGGCCAGCAGCACCGGGGTGTCGATCAGCGCGTTGAGGTCGATCAGGTCAAACAGATGCTTGAGCAGGCCCGGGTAGGAACCGCGATAAACCGGCGCGGCGACGATCAGCAGGTCGGCGCTTTCGATGGCTTGCAACTCGTCCTCGATGTCGACGCTCAGTTCCTGCCGGGACAACGCCGCGCCCAGTGGTCGGGCGATATCGCCCAGTTCGATCAGCTTGCTTTCGATCGGCAACTGCCCGGCCAGCTCGGCCAACAGCGCCTGGGTCAGCACCAAAGTGCGGGACGGACGCCAGGTACCGCCGGAGAGGGCAACGACTTTCAATGGACGCGACATGATCAGTTCCTTTTTCAACAGTTGCTCAGCGAGCAGTGAGTAGTCACCAGCGTTGAGCAAGAGCTGTACCAATCCTTCGGAGCCCCGGTTTACGTGGCTTTCAGCGCGTTTGTTGGCAGGCGCTGTTCGATTTGACGGGGTGTTTGTTGATTGCCTGTTGCCAGGCAAACAGTTGCGTAGGCAACAGTGTGCGAAGCGATGGAGTTGTTTATAGAGACTCTCTGTTATTCCGTAAAAGACATTAAATTAATATTTATAGGTCATTTGGGTATATGCGAATTGCCGTAGGAGCTGCCGAAGGCTGCGATCCTTTGATCCGATACCCACTATCGAGAGCATTGATTTCTGCCCTTCAGGGCACGCGGGTTGCCTGTGTTCATTGCCCCGAACCAGATATCCGGACGCCCGAAATGAAGCCTCTACTCGCCACTTTCTTGTTACTCGCCGTTTCCGTTCTGGCCGGATGTGCCAGCCATGTCTCACCGGAACTGCGGCCCTACACCGCTGAAGAAACCCGGGAGCTGGCGCTGGAGGCCCTGAATCGTCGCGGCTTGTCCTTTGACGAGTACCACGCGAAGAAAGCCGAATTGCTCGGCCAGCCGGCAAAATCGTTCAGTTTCGACAAACAAGGGGAGATGAACGCCGAACGCGCAGTACAGCTGCATGCTCGCCCAAGCTGAGCAGCGACTGTACCGCTCGAACTTTCACGCAACTGTCCGTGGGTTTCCCTCAAGGCGTGCGATAGGGTCAACACCTGACTGGCCCTGATGGACTGCCTCCATGACACTCTCGCTCGATCTGCTGCTGGGCTTTGCCCTGTTTGCCCTTGTCACCTCGATCACCCCCGGCCCCAACAACACCCTGCTGCTGGCCTCGGGCGTGAATTTCGGCTTTAACCGCACCATTCCCCATATGCTGGGCATCACCTGCGGCTTCTTCGTGCTGGTGGTCGCCGTCGGCTTCGGCCTGGGCGCGGTGTTTCAAACCTATCCAGTGCTTTACACCGTGTTGCGCTATGTCGGCGCGGCGTATTTGCTGTATCTGGCCTGGAAGATTGCTCACTCCGGGCCGGTAGCCGAGGGTGAACAGGGCGAGGGCAAGCCGATCAGCTATTTGGGCGCGGCTGCGTTTCAATGGGTCAATCCCAAGGCCTGGATCATGGCCATCGGTGCCATCAGCACCTACACGCCGATGCAGGGCTATTTCACCAATGTGATTGTGATTGCCGCGGTCTTTGCTCTGATCAACCTGCCAAGCGTCGGTGTATGGGCCGGTTGCGGCACGTTGTTGCGCAATGTGCTGCGCGATCGCCGCTGGTTGCGGCTGTTCAATTGGGGCATGGCCTTGCTGCTGGTGGCTTCGTTGTGTCCGTTGTTGCTCGAAAGTTTTAGCTGATGCATTGCTTCAACCGGTTGCCCGATGCCTGTTAAGCTCGACTGCAGGAGCGTTCCAACGCACTTTTAAATGAAGTTGTTCTTCTTTAACGGCCTCCGATCAGGTATTGCTGTCGTTCTGAAAGTTCGGCGTCGCTCATGAGGCGGCGCTTTGACATTTCCAGTAACGAGCCTTCTGATCCTGGAACACGCTCTGCGAGTCTTTTATGAATAAACGTCCGTTGTATTTCGACTACGCCGCCACCACGCCGGTGGATGAGCGGGTCATCAAGGTCATGGTCGAGTGTCTGGGGTTCGCGGGTAACTTCGGTAATCCAGCGTCCAGCTCCCACGCCTTCGGCCATCAGGCCCGGCAATCGGTCGAGCAGGCACGGCGCCAGGTCGCCGAACTGGTGGGCGCCCAGGCGGAGCAGATCGTCTGGACCTCCGGTGCCACCGAATCCAACAACCTTGCCCTTAAGGGCGTGGCCCAGGCCCGCGGTGTGTCCGGCGGCCACATCATCACCAGCCAGATCGAACACAAGGCCATTCTCGACACGGCAAAACAGTTGCAGGACGCGGGCATAGCCGTGACGTATCTGGTGCCCGATGCCGAAGGCCTGATTACCCCGCAAGCGGTCAGCGAAGCGATGCGTGAGGACACCTTTCTGGTGTCGCTGATGCTGGTCAACAACGAACTGGGCACCGTCAACGACATCCCGGCCATCGGCCAGGTGGTGCGTGATCGTGATGCGTTGTTCCACGTCGATGCGGCGCAGGGCGCGGGCAAAGTGGCAATCGATCTGGCCCGGTGGCCGGTGGATTTGATGTCGTTCTCGGCACACAAGGTCTACGGTCCCAAAGGCGTTGGCGCGTTGTATGTCGGGCCTCGTGCGCAACAACGTTTGCAGGCGCAGATCCACGGTGGCGGTCACGAGGGCGGGTTGCGTTCCGGCACCCTGGCGACGCACCAGATCGCGGCCATGGGCGTGGCCTTCGCGTTGGTGGCCGCGTCGTTCGATGAGGAAAAAGCCACCATCGTCCGCCTGCGCGAACGCCTGCTGGAGCAACTGTTGAGCATTCCCGGCGTTCGCCTTAATGGCAGCCCGACCCAGCGCATTCCCCATACTCTGAGCCTGACCTTCAACGAAGGTGAGTTCAATTTCGCGGCGTTGAGCGCTTCGATTGCGTTTTCCGCGACGTCGGCCTGCAACTCCGCCAGCAATGCGCCATCCCATGTGCTGCTGGCGTTGGGGCATAACGCCCGCTCGGCCGGTCGCACCATTCGTTTGAGCCTGGGGCGTTTCACCACCGAGCAGGATATCGACCAGGCGGCACAACTGATTAAAGCGGCAGCCGCCAGTGCTCCGGCATTCTGGGCGACGGGTCCTTAAGCGTCGACTCTGATCGGCACCGAACAATAATGATGAAGTGGTTAGCAGGAGACACGATGAGTACGCAGCCTTTGACCAATGGGTCGGTGCCCCGGCGCCTGGCGCAAACCCGCGCGGTGATGAGCCGGGAGGGCATTCATGCTCTATTGGTGCCGTCGGCCGACCCGCACCTGTCGGAATACCTGCCGGGCTATTGGCAAGGGCGCCAGTGGCTGTCGGGTTTCCATGGCTCGGTCGGCACCCTGATTGTCACGCCGGACTTTGCCGGCGTCTGGGCCGACAGCCGCTATTGGGAACAAGCGAGCAAGGAACTCAAGGGCAGCGGCATCGAACTGGTCAAGCTGCAACCGGGCCAACCCGGCCCGCTCGATTGGCTGGCCGAGCAAACCCCTGAGGGCGGTGTCGTTGCAGTCGATGGCGCAGTGATGGCCGTGGCCGCGGCGCGTACCCTGAGCAGCAAACTTGAAGAACGTGGTGCATGCCTGCGCACTGACATCGACGTGCTGAGCGAAGTCTGGAGTGATCGTCCGAGCCTGCCGAACGAGCCGATCTATCAACATTTACCGCCTCAGGCGACCGTCAGCCGTGGCGAAAAAATCACCCAGTTGCGAGACGTGTTGAAAGAGCGCGGTGCCGACTGGCATTTCATTGCCACCCTCGATGACATCGCCTGGCTGTTCAACCTGCGCGGCGGCGATGTGTCGTTCAACCCGGTGTTCGTGTCCTTCGCCCTGATCAGTCAGCAGCAGGCCACCTTGTTCGTGGCCCTGAGCAAAGTGAGCGCCGAGCTGCGCGTCATTCTCGAACAGGACGGCGTGACCCTGCGCGATTACAGCGAAGTCGCCGCCGCCTTGCGCGCCGTGCCGAGTGGCGCGAGCCTGCAAGTCGATCCGGCGCGGGTCACGGCCGGTTTGCTGGATAACCTGAACAGTGGTGTGAAACTGCTCGAAGGCTTGAACCCGACCACCCTGGCCAAGTCGAAGAAGAGCCTGGCCGATGCCGAGCACATTCGCCGGGCCATGGAGCAGGATGGTGCCGCACTGTGCGAATTCTTCGCTTGGCTGGACGCAGCATTGGGGCGTGAGCGCGTTACCGAACTGACCATCGACGAACAGCTGACCGCAGCCCGCATGCGCCGCCCGGATTATGTGTCGCTGAGTTTCAACACCATTGCCGCCTTCAACGCCAACGGTGCGATGCCGCACTACCACGCCACCGAAGAAGAACACACGGTGATCGAGGGTGACGGTCTGTTGCTGATCGACTCCGGCGGCCAATACCTGGGCGGCACCACCGACATCACGCGAATGGTGCCGGTGGGTACGCCGACTGACGAGCAGAAGCGCGATTGCACTCGGGTGCTCAAAGGCGTGATTGCACTCTCTCGTGCGCAATTCCCGAAAGGCATTCTGTCGCCGTTGCTGGATTCTATTGCCCGCGCGCCGATCTGGGCCGAAAGCGTCGACTACGGTCATGGCACCGGTCACGGCGTCGGCTATTTCCTCAACGTTCACGAAGGCCCGCAAGTCATCGCCTACCAGGCTGCTGCGGCACCGCAAACCGCGATGCAGCCGGGCATGATCACGTCCATCGAACCGGGCACTTACCGTCCGGGCCGCTGGGGTGTGCGAATTGAGAACCTGGTATTGAACCGCGAAGCGGGCAAGAGCGAATTCGGTGAATTCCTGAAATTCGAAACCCTGACTTTGTGCCCGATCGACACCCGCTGCCTGGAACCGTCGCTGCTGACCGAAGACGAAAAACAGTGGTTCAACGCCTATCACGCCGAGGTGCGCGAGCGTTTGAGTCCGTTGCTCGATGGCGCGGCCCTTGAGTGGTTGGACGCCCGGACTGCGGCTATTTGAGCGGCTTGAGTCCAGGCGCTGTTTCCGGCGTCTGGCTCATCTCCAGCTATTGCGCACGCAGGGCTTCAAGGACGAAGTCCAGCCGATCCTGACCGAAGAACATCTGACCACCGACAAACATGCTCGGCGCGCCAAATACACCGCGTTGTACCGCGTTCTCGGTATTTTCCTTGAGCGTGGCTTTGACGTCCTCATCGGCGGTCAGCGCCAGCACCTCATTCGGATCGAAACCGTTTTGCGTCAGCACGGCGGCAACGGTCGCTGGGTCATCGAGGCTGCGTCCTTCCACCCACAGGGCGTGAAACAGGCAATCGATAAACGCCTGAAAGCGCTCGGGATGACGCAGTTGCATGCCCGTGACGGCGCGCATCAGCATCAGGGTATTGATGGGGAAGTGCGGGTTGAACTTCAGCGACACACCGTAGCGTTTGGCATAGCGGTCCAGGTCCTGAAACATGTAGCGACCCTTGGCCGGTATGGTCACGGGGGAAGCATTGCCGGTGGCTTTGAAGACGCCGCCCAGTAGCATCGGTTTGTAGATCAGCCGACTATCGGTCTGCTCGCAGATCTTCGGCAGTTGGGTATAAGCCAGGTAGGTGGCGGGGCTGCCAAGGTCGAAAAAGAACTCCACGGTTTTGCTCATGGTCGATGCGCTCTTCTTATGGTTGTGGGGAAGGGCTTACCAGTGTTCATTCCAGGGGCGTAGATCCAGTTCGAAGGTCCAGGCGTCCCGTGGCTGGCTGTGCAGGTACCAATAGTTGTCGGCGATGTGTTCGGGAGTGAGGATGCCGTCCTGATCTATGGTCGCGTACTTTTCTGGAAAACTGTCGCGAATAAAGTCGGTGTCGATGGCGCCATCGACTACGACATGGGCGACATGGATGTTCATCGGCCCCAATTCGCGGGCCATGCTTTGGGCCAGGGCGCGAATCCCGTGCTTGGCGCCGGCGAAGGCTGCGAAACCTGCAGCGCCGCGCAAGCCGGCAGTGGCCCCGGTGAACAGAATCGTGCCCCGTTGACGGGTGACCATGCGCCTGGCTACTTCACGAGCGTTGAGAAGCCCTGAGAAACAGGCCATTTCCCAGATCTTGAAATACTTGCGGGCGGTTTCTTCGAGAATGCTGCACGGGACATTGGCGCCGATATTGAAGACGAACGCCTCGATGGGGCCGATCTCGGTTTCGATCTGCTCGATGAGCGCAATCACGTCCTCTTCCTTGTGCGCATCGCAGGCAAAGCCGTGAGCCTCGCCGCCACTCGCCGTGATGGCATCTACAATGGCTGGAGTTTGTCTGCGCTGCGACGCGTGACGCAGGCGACGAAACCTTCCTGGGCAAAACGTTTGGCAATGGCGCCGCCGGTGGCATCGCCTGCACCGACGACCAGAACGATTTTCTTGTTATTGATAGCGGTGGTCATGGATGTCGCCCTTTGCTGAACGGTCATTGACTGACGAACGTTAGCAGCATCCAGGCGAAGCGCCTATCGGGCTACGCAAACCCGATAGAAGGGGGAAGGTTACTTGCAAATGACGATCATGCTGCGGCTGGTATAACCGGCCGGGTTGAGGCCGAACGGATAATCACCGGGTTCTTCCACGGCGTCCCCTGACTTGGCGATCACCTTGTAACCTTTGGGTGCGCACGAGTTGGCGGCGCTGCTGTAGCACTTGTCCCACGAGGACGACAGCCCAGAACAGTTGATATGCAGCCCTTTCTTACCGTGTTTGATCTGGGTTTTCGAGGTCGCCGCGCAGCCCGCAACGGCCAGTACGGCGATCAGTATCAAAATTCGTTTCATTGCTGTCCTTATAGAGGCCCCGGATCTTGCGCCCGGGTCTGCCTGCATTCGCTTTTGCTTGAAGCGTTCTGATATCCCTATCTGAAAAAATCCATGTCTGACACTGAGTTACGTGGCCTAAACATGGCCTAATTGAGCGGCAAATACCAGACCTTCGTCAAATCTCGTTTCAATCCGCTGCGACCGCAGGTTTGGCGGCACTCCCCATGGTCATGGTCGCGCCGACGGAAGCCAGAATGATGCACAGGATAGCCATCCACTGTGACAGGGAGAGGTATTCATGGAGGAACAACAGACCGGACAATGCGCCGAACGCAGGCTCGATGCTCATCAATGTGCCGAAGGTCCGGGCGGGCATCCGTGTGAGGGCGACCATTTCCAGGGTGTAGGGCAGGGCGGTGGACAGAATGGCGACCCCGATGGCTATGGGAATCAACGAGGGTGTCAGCAGCGCAGCGCCAGCATGGACGATGCCGATGGGGGCTACGAACAGTGCGGCAATCATCACGCCCAATGCGGCGGTTTGCACGCCATTGTCGGCACCGGCCTTCTGGCCGAACAGAATGTACAGCGCCCAGCAGGCACCAGCGCCAAGGGCATAACCTGCGCCAACCAGATCAATACCTGCACTCGTGGCGCCAGTCGGAATCAACAGCAGTAAACCCACGGCCGCCAGAGCGATCCACAGAAAGTCGATCGCCCGGCGTGAGGCATAAATAGCGACCGCCAATGGGCCGGTGAACTCCAGGGCTACCGCAATACCCAGAGGGACAGTGCGCAAGGACATATAGAAGAGGAAGTTCATGCCGCCCAGCGCCATCCCGTAGACGATAACGGTGCGCAGGGATTTTGCGGTGAGCTTCGCTCGCCATGGTCGCAATAGCAGCAGCATGATCACGCTGGCGAAGATCAGCCGCAGGGTGGTTGTCCCTTGAGCACCGATAACCGGGAACATGCTTTTGGCCAGAGAGGCTCCGGACTGGATCGATGCCATGGCTATTAAGAGCAGGCCAACCGAGAACAGAGTCGAGGCGAGGCTGCGGGGGTGGTCATTCATTGCGTGGCATCGTCCGAAGTAGGAGGCGAGAGTATTGTTTTACGTGTTGGGCAATATACTGCGCATTCGTTGCGGGCGCGTCTATATATAAGCAGGGATTTTGAACATCCTGATAGAAAAGCGTAATTAACGGTTGACGGCAGATTCTGGACGTCTATAATTCGCCCCACTTCCGGCGCAGTCGAAACGGAAAACTCCTTGGTAAACAATGAGTTACGCAGTTTTCGGCAGCGGTTACGCTTCAGTTCATC